>JANQQY010000672.1 GCA_028284845.1 Spirochaetales bacterium | reverse complement strand
GTTCGCCTTCGACGGAGCCATGGTCGAGCCGGTACGCCGAGGAGATGCCATCTACGGCATCCCTGCCACGTCGAACACCCAGGGAAACCTCCGAGTCGCGTGGATCAGACGTGACTGGAGAGAGGCGGTAGGCCGTGACATCCCAACGACGATGGAAGAGCTTCTGGATCTCGCGGTCGCGTTTGCCACCGAGGATCCGGACGGGAACGGTGAGGATGACACTTTCGGCCTGGCGATGTCCCAGGAAGTCGATTGGCTTGTGAACACCTTTGAGATTGTCTCGAACGCGTACGGCTACTACCCCTTCCGCCACATCCGGGATGCGAACGGTGAGGTCGCCAACGGGAGCCTCGATCCGGGTCTCAAGGATGTTCTGCAGATCTTTCAGGATCTGACCGAGGTTGGAGCCCTTGATCCGGAATGGCCGGTGAAGGACTTCCAGCAGGTGGACGCGGACGTTGCTGCCGGCAAGCTCGGCCTCTGGCTCGGCGTCTTCTGGAAGCCCGTCGACCCTGGCTTTGCCACCACCTATCAGGAAGGCATTGAGTGGGACATCATTCAGATTCCGGCGAGCGAGACCACCGGTGAGTATCGGCCTTTTGTACCGTTCCCCACCAATGCGTGGTACGGCATCAGCGCTGACTATGCCCATCCTGAGGCCCTTGTCGTCATGCTGAACCACTACTTCACGGCTCATTTCGACTTCTCGAAGGAGTGGGCGCAGGGATGGCGAGAGATCTCCAACATCCATGTTGGTATTCCAATCAACAACTGGGGCCCGGTTCAGCTTCAGAACCCGACCTACTTCGACTCATCGCCGCTGTCTCGGGCGCTTGCGGACCCGGACTTCAACCCTGAGGAGCCGCAATACGTAGTGCATGGTCAGTCGTATGACATCCTCTCCGGTCGCGCCGGTGCTGACGACGTCACCGTCCGACAGTTCACCGACATCTTCCTTGAGGCGGTCGCTCGAATGGAAGAGTACCCGCAGGCAAGCTACGTCTTCCCTGGATACACTGGGGCGAACACGGAGACGATGCAGCGGCAGGGCTCGCTCCTTCAGGACCGACTGGAAGAGACGCTCGCTGCAATCATCACCGGCCGAGAGCCTGTGAGCTCGTATGACACCTTCATCGAAGAGTACCTGAGCCTTGGTGGCCAGGCAATTCTTGATGAGATTAACGGTCAGTAGGGCCGGCGAGTAAACCGATCTTTGCGGGGAGCCTTCGGGCTCCCCTTTGTACGCCTGGGAGGTGCGCATGGCGAGAGAGCAGAAGTTGGGCAAGGTCTATCCGCTGTACCTCATGCTCATTCCCGGCTTTGTCTTCCTCATCATCTTCAACTACATCCCGCTCTACGGGATCACTATTGCGTTCAAGGACTTCTTCCCGTCACGCGGAATCCTTGGATCGCCGTGGGTTGGCCTCGAGTACTTCGAATACATGGTCAGCTTGCCCGACACGTGGCGAGTCGTTGGCAACACCTTTATCATAGCCATCCTCAAGATTCTGATTGGCTTTCCAATACCCATCATCACCGCCATTCTTCTGAATGAGGTCTCGCACGTCGGATTCAAAAAGACCGTGCAGACGATGATCTATCTGCCGCACTTCCTCTCCTGGGTCATCCTTGGCGGCATGCTCGTTGACCTTCTCAGTATCGATGGCGGACTCGTGAACAGCGTCCTTGCGAGGTTCGGTCGTGAGGATCCCATTTTTTTCCTTGGAGACAACAACTGGTTCCGGCCGGTACTCGTCGTATCGGATATCTGGAAGGAGTTCGGCTTTGGCACGATCATCTACCTCGCGGCGATCGTTGGAATTGACCCCAACCTCTACGAGGCCGCCCGCGTTGATGGCTCGAACTGGCTTCAGTCAACGCGCCACATCACGATCCCCGGGATGCTCCCCATCGTCATGCTCATAGCAATCCTGAATCTGGGAAACATCATGAACGCCAACTTTGATCAGGTGTTCAATCTCTACAACACCCTTGTCTACCGGACCGGTGACATCATAGACACGTTTGTCTACCGAATATCGCTTGTCGACTTCAACTACAGTCTTGGGACCGCAGTCGGACTCTTCCGATCGGTCGTCGCCTTTGTGCTCATCGCATCGTCGCAGTACCTGGCATACAAGTACAGCGACTACCGCGTCTTCTGAGGTCTGCCATGGCTGTAGGTGTTTCAACGGGATACAAAGTCTTTCGAGGCTTTGTCTATACGGGACTTGGCCTTGTGGCATTGCTCTGCATTCTGCCAATGGTCAACATCCTTGCGATCTCCTTCTCTGAACAGGGTGAGGTAGCGAAGGGCAATGTCTTCTTCTGGCCCCGCGATTTCACCGTTGATTCGTACCGGGTCATGTTTCGCGAAGGCGCCTTCCTTCGAGCCTTTGGTGTGAGTACGATGAGGGTACTCGTGGGCACGTCGCTCAACATCGTCCTAACGCTTCTGATGGCCTACCCTCTGTCCAAGACCGCCAAGATCCTCCCCGGGCGGAACATCTTTATGTGGGCGATGGTGTTTGTCATGCTCTTCAACGGCGGACTTGTGCCCACCTTTATGCTCGTTCGTAGCCTGGGGCTCGTCGATCGCTTCTGGGCGCTCGTGTTGCCGGCGGCCGTTCCGATGTTCAGCGTGATCCTGATCATGAACTTCATTCGCAGTCTCCCGCCTTCACTGGAAGAGGCCGCTATGATTGATGGAGCCGGCTACGGCCAAGTCATGCTGATGGTCGTGGTGCCGCTCTCCATGCCTGCGATCGCGACGATCACTCTGCTCTCCGCGGTTGGGCACTGGAATGAGTACTTCTCGGGGCTCATCTATATGAATCGATCATCCAACTACCCACTGCAGACATTCCTCTACACGATGACGGCGCAGCGTGACATCAACAATCTCGAGCAGGCGCTTGCCTTCGCGAAGGTATCTGACAGAACGCTGATCTCAGCGCAGATCTTTGTCGCGATGATTCCGATTCTCCTCGTCTACCCCTTCCTGCAGAAGCACTTCGTGAAGGGGATTGTGCTGGGATCCGTTAAGGGATAGATCGAGTTGAATTTCGCTCAACGAGGGTAGGAACCAGCACAATGTGGTGGACGCCTGTGCGTCGTTGGCTCTCCTCGCGACCGATCTGCTCGCGAAGAAGTTCGAACGCTCTTCGTCCCATCTCCGCGCGAGGCTGACTCATTGAGCTGAGTGGGACCGAAAGGGTCTCGCAGAGTTCGTAGTTGTCGAATCCGACGATGCTCACCTCTTCCGGAACTCTGAATCCATTGGCGAGCAACAGGTTAAGCGCGCGGGCGGCCGACATATCGTTATCGCTTGCAATGGCGGTGGGCCGATCGGGCTTGCCCATGAGCTCGACGAGATTGCCCTCCCAGGCCGGTGTGACCGTGTCAATGAGAGTCGCCGTCCCGGAAGCCGAGCCTTCCGCGAGTGCCCGAAGGTATCCCTCTTTGCGTTCTGCGATTGCTTCAGCATCTCCGGAGCTGTCCATCAACCATGCGACCCGCTCGTGGCCGCGCGTGCGGAGTTCTGAGACAAGGTCAAAGGTGGCGACCACATCGTCGCAATAGACAGAGTCAAAGTGCAGGTGAAACGGCGGCTTCCCAACCATGACGGTGGGAATACCAGACCGGTAGACATCCATGTACTTGCTGTAGCTCCGCTGGGTTGAACGCCGGTAGGGAGTGATAATGAGCCCACCGGTGCTCTCCGTCGCAAGGACCCGATCAATGGCATCGTTCTCTGAGCGAAGTGACGAGTTGAAGATCAGCTGAATCTGCATGCCCTTCGCCTTCGCCTCGTCTTCGATCGAATGGAGGATAGGCCCAAAGAATTGGGAGATCTCCGGAAAGACGACTGCCAACGTCGTTCCCAGTCGGCGCCGGTCCGAGGGTGACTGTGCGCCGGTGCTGTTCGCCGCGTCGGCACTGACGTAGGTGCCCTTTCCATGGATGCTGTAGAGCAAGCCCTTGTTGACCATCTCTCCGTAGGCGCGACGGACGGTGAGTCTGCTCACGTCGAGTCGTGCCGCGAGCTCGTGTTCTGAGTAGATGGGCGAGCCGGGGCTGAGCGTTCCGCTTCGGATCTCATCCAGGATGATGTTCTGGATTTGCACGTAGAGAGGTTCGCCGGTTTCCTTGCTGATTCTGCTGCTCACATCACTCATCGATTGAAACGTCCATCCCGGCGGCTTCATAGGCGCTTGTCTCTATCACGAGCTGCACAGCTTCCGGGGCTCGCACACAGAGTCTGACACTTCCGGCGCTCTCGTCAATGCGGACACTGACCGGACCGTGGGGCGTAGGGACCTCCGCTCTGATGTGGTCAATGGAGCTGGGTAGCGGCTGCACGAGAGTCTTCGTGAATCCCGGTTCGAGTGGACGGACGCCGACGAGGTACGCCGCGAGCACATAGGAGATCCATCCGGACCATCCATGACTCGCACTGTTGAACGTGTCCCCCTCGCCTTCGGTGAGGAAGCGCCGAGTGGGGAAGGGACCTGACTTGGTGTCGACCATTTCCCAACAGGTGCCGGGAGCCTCTCGAACAAAGGTAGACCAGCAGCGCCTTGTGAGGTCGAGGGCCCCGGAGACGTCGCCGGCGATAAGCCGTGCCTGAACCTCGTACGCATTCGCGAACGGCCAGACCTGACGCGTGTGCGCCCAGGTCAGTGCAGGCAGCGACGCCTCTTTCTCTGCTTGCGTACCGGGGAAGATGTCGTAGTAGGTCGATCCCGGCCGCAGCCTGGGATTGTCGAGCTCCTGATCGGTGCACATCGAACCGAATGGCGTCCACATGTTCTTCTCCAAGTAGGCAAGCATCTGCGTGGCGCTCTCGCCGGCCTCCAGGCCAAAGGCGATTGGGAGAGAGTTGCTATCTTGGAAAGTGATTGGCGTGTCGGTCTCGATCTGCAGCTGCTCTGTGATCGCGCCATCGTGCCGATTTGTGGACAGCTCTCTGTAGGCCGTCAGCGCCAGATCGGAGAGGGAACTCCACTTCGCCGCCCGTGCGGTCTCCCCGACTGCCTCCAACAGTCGGCTCGCACAGGTGGATGCGTAGCAGAAGAGCGCCTGCGATGCGGGGGTCGTGCTCGCCCGCGCCACGGTCCACATCCAATCCCTATCGCCTACAAACGCCCCGTCGTCCGTCACCCGTTCCAGAACCCAGTTAAGTGAGCGCGACAGGTGACCCCCGATCTCCTTCACAAATGCGAGATCGCCGCTATGCAGATAGAACTCATAGAGCGAGACAATCCACCACAAGACGTACGATGCGAACGATTGGAGGCTCGCGCTACTTCCCGGGATTCTGCCGTCTCGACCCTGCAGATGAGCAAAATGTCGGATCGTGTTTCGTGCGACGCCGTAGCCGCCGTGACTGTAGTAGAGGGCGAGTGCCTGGACACGAACGTCCCCAATCCACGACTCCATGTCTCTTCGTGGCCCATCCACGATCAGGTACTCCGGCGGATTGCTCCAAGCATTCAGGAGTCCGGGATCCGACGGCTTCACGCGCGGAGCGGCGTGCAATGTATTGATGCCCGGTACAACGCAGAGTTGATTGGTATGTACTGCCGATTCGATGATAGCGTTCAGGCTCTCGTCGCTGAACTCAAGTGAACCCTCCGGGCTCTTTCTCCAGTTGGTATCAACGAGTGTCAGCGAGCGAAGGACCCCGGAGATTGGCTCTTCGGTTGTCGGCTCCAAACGAACCGCGAAGTAGCGACCGGCGATCTGCCGATCGGGAAAGGTGACCTGCTCCTGTCCAGGTTCAATGTTGACGCGCGAGGACCAGAGGAGCATCTCCGGGCGAGGACCAAACTCCAGTACAACTCGAGCCGTATCCGATAGTGTCAGCCCGAGTGAGACGCGACCAACGTGCTTCTTCCCAAGGTCAATCGTCTGACTTCGTACACCATGCCCGGATGTAAGCCGGACATCAGCGAGTTCGATGGTGACGCCGGCAGCTCCTGGCGCCTGCGCGATCGATCCCATTTGGCTTCTTCCTAGAGCTGTGACTTGTTGACGAGCTCTTCGGCCTCAGGATGGATCCACGGAATGTCCGGGTAGTCCTGCCAGACTCGAATGTCCTGGGTGAGGACGCCGTAGAGATCGGGCCGACGTTGATGCATCTGACGAAGGTGTTTGCGACGCTTGCGCAGCTCCGCCAGGTCGAGCTCGGCATGGACGATCTGATCGCCCGACTCGGTGGTGCAGGGGAAGAGCCGGCCTGGTTCCGGTGTGCCCTCTGCTGAGATGATTCCCCGTCCAGGCGCTGCAAAGCCAGTGTTGAACCCGTCCGTTACGTTCGCCGCGACGATCGTACCGTAGCACTCAGCGGCGGTGAGGCAGTAGTGACTCTCGAGGCTTCCATCGCGGCCGTTGATCCAGAAGATGATTTCGGCTCCCAGGTATGAAGTTGATCCCCATGCTTCCGGGAAGAGCCCGTCGTAGCACTGGAGAATTCCAATCGATGCGAAGTCGAGCGAGAAGACACGAAACTGTCCGCCAAGGTTTCCCTGTGCCTCCGCAACCGATGGTGATTCAGAGATTGGTGGCCAAAAGTAGGGAGGATCTCCGGATGCAGGATGGGTTTTGAGATAGCGGCCCAGGACTTCGCCGCCTCTCCCGACAAGCAACGCCGTTGTCGCCCAGCGTGAGCCATGGCTCTCCACGAGGCCCGTGATTGCATACATCTGGTGTTCGGCTGCCAGCTCGCGGAACGCGATCACGCGAGGGTGATCAGCGGCGATCCGGTTGCCAAGGATGTACTCCGGGAAGACGATAATATCGGAGCCAAATCCTTTTGCCTCAGTAAAAAAGGGTCGCATTCGTTCTATGACCTCGACGTCGCTCCGAGTGGTCATTTGAACCATTGAGACGCGAGCATTGTCCCTCACGAGGGGCCTCCTACACATCAAAGTTGTTTGATGATGTATATATACAAATTGATGACTCATGGTAGACTTGAACCATCCTGTTGTCAAGTTGGAGGCACGGTGATTGAGGTAGTCCCCACGAGAACTCGCTATCTGGAGATCACGCATACGGACTGGGACGCGTCGTGGAGACTCCAGATCCCGGAGTCGATAGCATGCGCTGAGGGCTGGATTATGGACTTTGGCTCGATCGACATCGATTGGCGGCACCAGCCAGGGGCGGGTGCCTCCGGTGTTGATCGTCACTCTTACACGTGGATCGCGTCGGACGAGTACGTCGAGGAGCAGAACCGACTGCAGCGCCTCTCTGCACCACGAACCTATGCAAAGGAGTTTCTCGCGGGAGTAACTCTTCGGGTTACCGTGGAGTCCTATCAGAGCCGCCTGCTTGTCTCACTCGAGCTCACCAATGATCGCAACGACACACTTCACGGTGTTGTCTGTGATGGCGGCTGCTTTCAGGCTCGGAGCCCTCTGTTTGCCGGCGACGCGGAAATCGAGCGAACACATATCCGAACCAGCGGAGCCTTCGCATCCGTAGCGACACTCGATCGGAGCGTAGCGGAGCGCTGTCTCTATGTTGCCGATGCCGGCGACTACGAGAAGCGCCCGCTTGACGAGGGTGGGTGGTTCTGGGGACGCAGTAGTCTGAGGCCGGATCGTCCGGTCACCATGGCCATGAACGATACGAGCGGCGATCGTTGGGTTGTGTTTGGATATCAGGATGCGTCGTCCGGCTCCGCAAACGCGGACGAGCATCACTGTATTCACAGCCGCCCATCCTTTGGCAACGTCGGAGCTGGACAGACAGTCACCCGGAGAGGTGTGATCGCGTTTGGCGAGGCGTTGGATGAAGCCTATGCACAGGTCTGCAATACCACCGGGGGAAGATCATGATGAAGGGCTGGCGTCGATATGAGGAACTACGACCGGATGAGCTCGAGCAGATTGTACGCGAGCATCCTATCGCCTACTGGCCGCTCGGCCTTCTTGAGCATCACGGGTGGCATTTGCCAATTGGCTTTGACGGGATCAAGGCGACTCGAATCTGCGAGCGCTGCGCCACACAAACCGGCGGAGTCGTCCTCCCGGTGATGTGGTGGGGTGGCTCTGGTGGTCATGGTAACTTCAAATGGACCCACTACCAAGACGAGCAAGCGGCTGGCGAGATGGCCTATCGAACCGTGGAACGGCTTTACGCCTTCGGCTTCAGGACAGTCGTTCTCCTCTGCGGTCACTATCCGTGGGAAGGAATCCTCAAGCAGACTCGACTCGACCAATTGGCGGAGGAGCTGAGCGACTTCAGGCTCATCTATGGAACAGAGGTCTCGATTGCAGACTCGGGCGTCCCCCCAGGCGATCACGCCGCGCGCCAGGAAACCACCTACGGACTGCATCTTCTGCCTGAGTTTGTTCGGATGGATGCGTTGACCTTCGGTCGGGGCGAGGAGGTCTGGGCCGGTGGCAAGGTGCCGGACGAGGAGTTCTTTGGTGGGCTCGCGGTGGACCCGGACTCTCCTCATTTTAGTCAGCTTGGGGAGGATGCGGCCCTCGCAACCGCTGAGGCAGGTGAGAGACAGGTCGAAGCGATCGTAGAGTCGCTCGTCCAACTCGTTGCAGCTCCGCGTCAGAATGCCAACTAGCTGGATCTGGACGCCGCTCGACGATGGCGAGCGAAATCTCATCGTCCGGTTTCGCCGCGTGTTTTCCTATGACCCGAGCCTGATCGCGGACAACCTCACCGCGGCCGACCCATCACCAACGCTTCGGATCGCGGCCGAGAACAGATACCTCCTCTACGTGAATGGAGTCCGGATTGGAGAGGGTCCTGTGAAGGGGTTTCCCTGGCACCGGTTCTACGACACGTACGACCTCGCGGACCTCCTCGCACACGGGAAGAACACGATTGGTGTCATTGTCTACCGGTTCGGGATCTCGAGTGGCCGGTCGTACGGTGGCCAGGGAGGTCTCTGGCTCGAACTCGACAGCGGAGCAAGGCGTCTCTTGCAGACCGATGACTCGTGGCGAGTTGGAGTGGCCCCATTCAAGCGTCGGCGTGTTCGGCGGATGGCGATGGGCATGGAGTATTGCGACGTGCACGATATGCGCCGCGAGGACGATTGGCTCGCGCCCGGCTATCGGGAGGAGCCGCGCCGGTGGACCGCCGCCGTCCCTGTCGAGCTTGACTGGGGTGGAGACGCGTCCGGAGATGATCTGCAGCCATCGTCCGGCGGCGGATTCTGGGAGCGGCGCAGATTCGACCCCAGTCCCGTCTCTCCTCTCACTCGCGACCGACACTACCCAATCTCCGTTCGTGAGTTTCGCTCTGTGCGCGTGCCGGAGTGTCGGGTTGCGGTTGATCTCCGCGATCTGATGCGCGCCGCGGGTGTTCCGGATCACGAGACGGGTCCCGTACACGGCTACATGGTGACCGAGCTGCACGCCCGGGAGGCCTGCGTTGTAACGATGGAACGGATGAATCCGTCGTTTGACCTCGACACTTTTGGTGCGCTCAAGGTGAACGGCGCGGAGATCCAGTTCGACGTCTATGGTCGCGCGACCTTGCCGGTGGAGAGTGGTGTGAATCTGCTCGTCGTTCGGATTGATCGAGTTGGACAGTCATTTCCGTCGTGGGTCTTTGGCGCTGAGTTCCCTCTCGAGCTGCGAGCACCCTCTCCGCTCAACACGCGTCCGCTCTGTGTGATGATCTCAAAGCGTCCGGTTCATCCTGACTTCTTTGCGCGCCCGAGCGCTGTGGCGTTTGCCGCGATCGCGACCGAGTTCTCGACTCCTCCAGTGGTCGATGATCCGTTCGCAGAGACGTGGGCGGTATCCGGCGTCACATTCGATGGAGCCTCCGCGGCACAACCCGGCCCGCTCGTTGCGGACGAGTCGGCAATGCTCCACGACTCGTCGACATCCACTTTCGTTGAGCCAGAGGATGGCGCGGACGCTGAGTTCCTTCTCGACTTCGGGGAGGAGACGGTTGGATACCTCTGTTTTGACATACTTGGAAGCGCCGGGACCGTCGTCGACATGGTGGGGTTTGAGGCGATGCTCGACGGTCTGCGGGTGCGGACGGACAATCTCAACAACAGTGTTCGTGTCACGCTTCGCGACGGCGTCAATCACTTTCAGAGCGCTGTTCGCCTGGGGTTCCGGTATCTCGTGGTTACGATTCGCGGCGAGCCCGTAAAGATCAGATCGATCAGCGTGCTTCGCGCCGTACGGCCGGTCAACTACAGAGGGTCGTTCCAGAGCTCCGACCCGTTGCTTGACTCCATCTGGGCGATTGGACGCCGAACCGTGGAGCTCTGCATGGACGACACCTACGTTGATTGTCCAGCCTACGAGGCGAGCTTCTGGGTCGGCGACGCCCGAACCTCATCCCTTGTGGCGCAGGTCGCCTTTGGAGACCATGAGCTCGCCCGTAGATCCATTCATCTCGCCGCGGACACCCTCCGCTCCTCTCGGCTCGTGAATGCCCTCGTCCCAAGCCCGGGGGCGACAGTGATTCCAAACTGGAGCCTGCTCTGGGCGATCACCATCTGGGAGCACTACCACTACACCGGCGACCAAGAGGCGCTCCTGGATATGCTTCCAGCGCTTGTTTCCCAGTCGATTGAGATATGCGAATCAATCGAGGAGAACGGTCTCTTTCGCTTTCCAGCGTGGAACATGATGGACTGGGCAGAGATGGATCTTCCGCCGAACTGCTACCCTGCGACACGAAGTACCGCGCCGGCCGCTTCGATACCAACCGCTTCAATCGCTCGAGCGCTGATATCGAGGGCTCGTGCGGCCCAGGCGCTCTCGGTCGCAGGGTAGCAGTTCGGCGGAAGATCCATCTCTGCCCAGTCCATCATGTTCCACGCTGGAAAGCGAAAGAG
>JANQQY010000655.1 GCA_028284845.1 Spirochaetales bacterium | reverse complement strand
CCTCTGGACACCGCCTTCTACGACGGCGAGGAAGAGGTCGTCCTGGGAATGCAGGAGTTTGTGCGACGGCATGCCGAAGAGGCGTCCGCACTCGCTTCCGCCTCAGACGATCCGGACGTCCGCGACAACTACCGTGAGATCGCCCGGATCAACGAGTGGCTCGTTGAGAATCCTCCCAGGACACTTCGAGAAGCGGTGCAGTTTCTTGCCTGGTTTCAGACGTTCGACAGGATGTACTTTCTTGGCGGCGCGATGCAGCAGATCGATACGCTCCTGCTTCCCTACTACGAGCGCGACCGAGCCGCCGGTATCCTCACGGACGATGAAGAGGTCGTCTGGTACTTCGTGAGCCTGCTCTTTAACGACACGCACTATCATCAGATTGGTGGGCCTGCGCCGGCGGACGGAACCGATCTCTCCAACGCCCTCTCGTTCGCGATGGTGGACGCGATGCACGCGCTTGGTATTCCGTCGAATGTCGCCATCAGACTCCACGAGAAGGCGAACGACGAGCTCCTTGATCGAGCGGTCCGCTACCTCTTTGAGGATGGTACCGGGGTTGCCTTCTCCTGCTCCGGCGGCCTCGACAAAGGATTCGCGAGAAACGGTTATCCTCTGCAATTGGCGAGGATGCGGGCCAAGGTCGGATGCAATTGGACCGCGCTGCCTGGGATTGAGTACTGCCTTCAGGATATTGCACGGGTCTGCCTCGTCGCGCCCTTCCTGATCGCCTTCTACGAGATGGTCGATGACTCGAACACAGTGAACTCGCTCGACACGCTCTGGGAGAAGTACGAGTTCCATCTTGCCATCGCCGTTGATACCATCAAACGAGGATATGACTGGCACCACGAACACAAGGCGTCAAACGTTCCGGAAATGGTCCTCAATCTCTTCTGTCACGGACCAATCGAACGCGGTCTCGACATGAGTGCGGGCGGCGTCGACCTCTGCAACTACACTGTTGATGGTGTTGGACTTGCCACCATTGCCGATTCGCTTGGTGCGATTGAGCAGCGCGTGGTTGACGAGGGTCGGGTCACGTGGGACGAGCTTGGGCAGCTCCTTCGTACCGACTTTGAGGGTCACGAGGCCGAGCGGCTCATGCTTCGGAACATTGCGCGTTATGGGTCGGCTGATTCCAGAGCCGACAGGTGGGCGGACAAGGTGTCTGCTCTCTTCACGGATCTGGTGAAGTCGAGTCCAACACCGAAGCACCACTTCAACGTTATTCCAGGACTCTTCTCGCACGGTGTTGTCCATATGCTTGGCGAAAACCTTGGAGCAACGCCAAACGGCAGACACTCCGGTGCCGAAATCTCCCACAGCGCCGATCCTGACCCAGGCTTCAACGCAAACGGCACTGCCGCCCCAACGGCAAAAAGCAACGCCGTTGCGCGGGTGCAACCAGGTTGGGGGAACTCCGCCCCGCTCCAAATTGACATGGACAGTGCGCTCGCGAGTGAGCTTGGCGGGGTTGAGATCATCAAGGCCTTTCTCAGGGCACACGACAAGATGGGTGGGACGCTGATCAACATCAACGTTGTCTCCAAGGAGAAGCTTCTCGCCGCCCATGAGAATCCTGACCTCTTTCCCGATCTGGTCGTGAGGGTCACCGGCTACAGTGCATTCTTCAAGTCGCTCTCCTACGAGTACAGGCAACAGGTCGTTGATCGATTCTTGTCGAATGGGTGAGCCATTCTGATCAAGAGCGAAAGGATTCCCCATGGAAGAGACGCAATCGCAAGCCGTTCAGGTTCACCTGATCTGCCAGGCGCATATCGATCCTGTTTGGATCTGGGACTGGCCAGAGGGCGCATCTGAAACGTTAGCAACCTTCGAAACGGCTGCCGATCTCTTGGACGAGTACCCTGAGTTCGTCTTCAACCACAACGAGTCGGCACTCTACGAGTGGACGAAGGAGTTCCGTCCGGATTTGTTTGATCGAATTCGTGCTCATGTCCGCTCAGGACGGTGGATCGTATCCGGAGGCTGGTACCTGCAACCGGATGCCAACCTCCCATCCGGGGAGTCGATTGCTCGACACATCTTGCTGGGTCGGCAGTTCTTCGCGAAGGAGTTCGGCGTCGAGCCCAGGGTCGCATACAATCTGGACACCTTTGGACACAACGGGAATCTACCGCAGTTCCTTCGTCTCTCCGGCTACGAGCTCTACACGCACTTTCGACCGCACCCGAACGAAATGGCGCTCCCTGATTACATCTACCATTGGCGTGGGGTCGACGGGACTGCGATTCCAGCTCTTCGGCCTCCGGACGGGTGGTACTGCACCCATCCCGGCTCCCTCGTTGCCGGCAAAATAGATGAGATGCGTGAGCTCGCCCGGACCTCAGGAAGGGCTACGACGGTGTTCTGGGGCGCAGGAAACCATGGAGGTGGAGCGACGCGTGCGGACCTTGAGGTCATTCGCGCTGAGGCGGACGGAACACCGGAGGTCATCCACTCGGGGTTTGAGCGGTTTCTTGACGACGTCATCCGACCACAGGCTGATAACTTGCCTCTGGTAGAGGGAGAACTCCAGAAGTGTTTCACCGGCTGCTACACCTCTATCATTGAGAACAAACTCCTCAATCGGCGGGCCGAGGGCTTTGCGCTTGCGGCCGAGCGCTACGCTGCGCTTGCCTGGTGGTATCTGGGTTGTGACTATCCCGCCGATCGTCTCGCCCGGGTCTGGAAAGACCTTCTCTTCTGCCAATTCCACGACATGCTTCCCGGCTCTTCCATCAGAGAGGGCGCCGTCTCCTCACGGGAGATCACCGGACGCTCAATCACCACGGCCAGGGAAATTCTCCTTTCTGCGCAACTCGAGCTCATGCGCCGGCCGCACGCCCGCGAGCCCCTCACGGTAACCGTCTTTAATCCTCACCCCGTTGCCCGGCGTGTCCCCGTGATCGCAGACGTACAGCTAGCGACGCATCCCGCATTCGTAGAGGGCAAGTACCTTGGCGTGTACGACGCAGACGGCAATGAGGTGCCGCGTCAGCTCCTCGAGTACAGGCGGGCCACGGCGGACTGGCGCAATACCTTTCTCTTCGACGTTGTGCTGCCTCCAATGGGTTTTGCGGAATACGTCATTCGAATCGAGGATCACGGCGTCGACGGATCTGTCGCCGGTGCGAATGAATCCGACAACCCCGACGCTTTCCTGTGGGCTGCCGGTCGTCGGCTGACCGATTTCTCCTGCCGGGTGGTGGAGACAACGCAGTGGTTCACCACCGATGACAGCGGTTTCCGCATCGACTCAGATACCTATGCGGCCTCCATCTTATCAACCGATGGGGCACTCCATTCGTTGGTGCTTCGCTCGACCGGCGGTGAGCTCATGGGCGGCGCAGGACCAAGGCTGATCGTTCGGGAGGACTCCAATCATGCCTGGGGCGGTGAGCAGTTCGCGTACGGTGATGTGGTTGGGACCTTTGGTCTACCAACGCCTGAGGAACTCGTTGAGATATCCGGGCAGTATGGAGATCAAGATCCCGGCCCGCCGGTTCGTCTGATAGCCGCAGGTCCGCTTGCCGTCGTGACCGAATCGATCCTCACCTTCCGGCGATCAATCGCCCGACTGCGAATGACATTCTATCGTCACCACCCGCACATAGATGTTGAACTTCTCGTCAACTGGGCCGAACGCAGGAGAATGCTCCAGCTTGAACTACCAACATCGCTCGCCGGAGGAACCTACTCAACGGAGATCCCCCATGCAGCGATCTCTCGGGCCCGTGATGGAGGAGAGGAGCCATGTGGCCGGTGGGTGCAACTTCAGGACCACGATATTGCCCTGGTACTCGTGAACGACGGGCCCGGAGGCGTTGAGGTATCAGGCAATGTGATCAGGCAATCACTCGTCCGTAGCCCCGTCTACTGCTCCGGGACCAACACCGTTGAGTCCGGATTCCTTGGAGAACATATGGACCTTGGGGAGCACCGATACCGGTTTCGGCTCCTCTTTGGCCACGCCAGTGAGGTCCAGAAGGAGCGACAGCTCACGGTCGATGACCTCACGCTCCCAACTACCTATCACGCGAGCGTTCCCCTTGGCGCCTCACGCGAGGGCGGGGTCCTGCCTGGGGACGAACTGGTACGGATCTCCGAATCCGCTGGATCCGGGGCGGTGCATCTGGAAGCGCTCAAAGTCAGTGAAGATGGGGAAGCTCTGATTGTTCGTCTTGCCGAGCGATTGGGTGCGGAAGCAGAGGCTGTACTTG
>JANQQY010000650.1 GCA_028284845.1 Spirochaetales bacterium | reverse complement strand
GGCGCGTAACGTCACGCTTGGTGTCATCCGTGAGCTTACGCGGCGGATTGGAATCACCTACGGTTCACTTGAGTTCTGCGTTGGCTCGTTGTAGAGGCTTCAAGCGGCTTGACACCATGACAATCACGAGCACGGCTAGGAGCCCCGGTATCACCAACAGGCTGCCCCGTAGTCCGTATCCTTCGGCGATGAGCCCCATGATCCAAGAGGTTAGCCCAAACCCCGGAATCCCGAAGCACGAGAGCAGGATGAAGAGTGTCGTAGCGTCGACATCCATCACGGAAGCCGCATAGGACTGAATGCTTGGCCAGAAGCAGGCGATCGTGAGTCCTGCTGCAAAGACAACCAAATAGAATGCGACCACCGACTCCACGGCCCATGCCGCAGTACTCGCAATGATGCCTACGAGGGCGGATCCGATGATAAGCCGACGCACTCCCTCTTGTCGGACGAATCGGCCTGAGGCAAACCGACCAACGACCATCCCGCCCGCGAAGAGAGCGGTCCCAATTGCCCCGGCCCGTGCGAGTGTGTCGAAGTGCAGCTGGATGTAGCTCGCACTCCAGAAGGTGAACGCACCCTCGGCGCCGCCGGCGCAGAACATGGCGACCGCGAATAGCCAGAAGTCACCTTCGCGTGCAATTCGCCTGGAATCGTCCCAGACGCCGCCGCTCTGAGTGAGCTGCTCGGTTGTCCCTTTTTCGTGTCGCAGCACGAGGAAGAGGAGACCGGTGGCGAAGGCGATGACACCAATCGCGCCCACCAGGACTCTCCAGCTCACTCCGCGTGTAAGGAGATCGCCCACGAGCAGCACGGATGCCAGGACGCCCGCGGAGAAGAAGGCGTTCACGACGTTGAGGTAGCGCGCTGAGTCTTCCGGATGGGCATGCTGGACCAACGGATTGAGGAGTGCCTCAAGGACGCCGCTTCCAAGGCCAACCAAGACGATGGCCGCGAGAATGACCGCATAGCTTGGCGCGATCGCGTAGATTGCGAGTCCTACACCAAGGACGATCCCGCCGAGTCCAAGGGTCGGTCGAAGACCGAAGCGCCTCGCCGCGGCGCCGCTCGCAACGAGAATCCCCAGTAGAATCGTTGTTCGCACGGCCTCGATTCCGCCGCCTTCGGCGAGGTTAAATCGCAACTCGCCGGCGATCTCGATCAGGATGATTGGTGTGGCCGCAACGCTCGCGGCGTAGACAAACATACCGAGCGCTGCTACGTAGTCGGTGGGAGTGAGTCGGAGTTTGGCCATTCCCGCTACACTACGGCATTGCCGCCCGATCTGGAAGCCGCCCCAGGCTCACCGCGGCTCTCTCTCACGCTCCAGCGCCTGCGAGAGCCCGTCAAGGATGAGATCGAGTCCGAACTCGAACGACGAACCAAATCGGTAGTCCGACTTGAGAACGTGTTCGCGTGTGAACGCGGCAAGGTCATTGAATCCGCCGACGGCAATCTGTTCGGCGATCTGCTCCGCGATGGGGGCGTATGCTTCCTGAGTGTCTCCGGGGAGGACTGCCTCCTCGAATGCGAACCCGTAGATAAAGCTGTCGAGAATCGCGTAGGCGTGCGCGACAAGTGACATGGGAAACCCCGCGCGCCGAAAGCATCCAATGACTGCATTGTGATGGCCAAGGCTCTCAGGACCCGGATTACTGCGAGACTCCATCAATGGTGCGGCCCACGGGTGGCGATTCAACACAGCTCGTGCGGAGAGGCATCGTGATCGGATCGCGGACCTCCAATCGGCCCCCTCCGATGGGAGATCGATCTCCGCGAAGACCCGTTCCACCATCTGATCGATCAGCTTCTCCCTGGAGTCGATGTGGTAGTACATGGTCATCGGCGCACTCTTCACGACCGCGGCCAACTTCCGCATAGTGAGGGCTTCGATCCCGTTCTCATCTGCGTACTCCATCGCCGCACTCACGATCCACGCCGCTGTCATCGAGTTCTGCTTCTTTTGGCCCATCGCTTGACATTCGTACAGTGTACGAATACTTTTGTCAATAGAATCGTACACCGTACGAAGGGAGGATGTATGGAAGCATCATCGCAATCGAGAATCGATGAGACAATGAGTGCGGCGGACACCGGCAGTGCACCACCGCGTGCGATGCGAGCGGCGATCCAGACGACCTACGGATCGCCGGATGTGTTGGAACTCAAGACCGTCGACCGCCCGATTCCGGGTGAGAAGCAGGTACTCATTCGTATTCACGCAACCTCAGTCACCGCGACCGAAGCGATGTTCCGCCAGGGTAAGCCGTACATTACTCGGCTCTTCACCGGCCTCAGACGGCCAAAGATGCCGACGCTCGGCGAGGAGTTGGCCGGCGAGATCGTTGAGGTGGGTTCTGAAGTGACACGGTTTACGCCGGGCGACCACGTCTTTGGCACCGCGGGACCTTCGTTTGGGGCAGCGGCAGAGTATCTCTGCGTCGACGAAGACGAGGTTCTTCTGAGTAAGCCATCGGCACTCTCGTACGAGGAGTCTGCGGCGAGTGTGGACGGTTTCCTCACCGCGCTTCCCTTCCTTCGTGACAAGGGTGAGATTCGTGCCGGCATGCATGTGCTCGTGAATGGCGCGTCCGGTAGCGTGGGTTCATCAGCAGTACAGATCGCGAAGTACTTCGGCGCCGAAGTTACGGCCGTCTGCAGCGGAGCGAACGCCGAGTTCGTCTCCTCCATTGGGGCCGATCACGTCATCGACTACACACGGGAGGAGTTCTCGGCCCGTCGGTCAGAAT
>JANQQY010000629.1 GCA_028284845.1 Spirochaetales bacterium | reverse complement strand
AGTGGGTCAGAGCCTGAACCGCGGAAACGTCGCCGGAGCGATGCAGGGAGAGGCGTTCGGCCTCAGCCTCGTTGATGACAGCCAAGAGCGAGTTGATCGCTCCGCCCCAGAGGTCCGGGCTAAAACCCGCCGTCACTCCCACCGTGTACCGAGTCTCCTCCTTCCGCTTCCCTGTCTCTGCATCAATGGCCTGGTTGTTCCTGTCGAAGCTTGCGGTCGCCGAAAGGTTCGGAAGGAGGGTGGCCCACGCCGTTCCCAGCCCGGCGCGCCGTGTGGCAAGTGCGGATGTGCGTGCGGCAGTCAGCTCCGGGGTGCGTTGTGCGATGGCCACGATGCGAGTTGCCACGGGGTCGTCTATCACCCCGATTGGCGAGTTTGGGAGAGAGCCGTGCGTCGGCGCGCTCCCAAACGCCGAACGATCCTGCAGCGATTCGCCGCTGAGCGGAGCTGTTGCAACCCCCTCCATTGCGGTGTCGATCGTTGCGCACGAGCCCAAGATTGAGACGGCGCACAGGATCGTAGGCAGGCGCCACGAACGGCAGATTGATCTACGCGGTTCCTCGGATTGAGACATGCACACTCCTCACGGCCTGTGGGCGTGACCACAGGTGATCTGCGACGAAGGTGCCGTTAACTCCGAGCGTGATCGTCCGACCGTACAGGGACGAACGGGCGCATGTGCGAGCCTACACGGACGGACCGTTCCTCTGGTATTCGGACGGTGTCATGCCGGCCTGCTCTTTGAAGACTTTATTAAAGGTCGACTTTGAATTGAATCCGGCCGCAAGCGCGATTGCCAGGAGGGTAAGGTGGCGATGCTTTGGGTCTCTGAGCTTGCGCATGGCTTCTGCAACGCGGTACGAGTTCACGAAGTCGTAGAAATTCTGGTCGAAGCGGGCGTTGATGACTTGTGAGATGTGGTTGGTCGAGGTTCCTACCGCCTCGGCAACGTCTGCGATACGAAGGTCGTTCTTGAGATAGAGTTTCTCCGACCCCATCGCCTCTTCCAGCTTCTTTGCGTATGCCGCAATCTCCTGATCATCCAAGGCCGACTTCTCATACTTTGGCCGCCGGGTCCTGGATCGAACATATCGTTCCGGATGAAACACTTCAGGCTGAGAAGACGCCCAGTACCCAAGAAGGTAGAAGCAGAGCCCAATCAGGAGATAGAGGAGGAAGAAGACCACCTCGCTGGAGTCGGTACCGAAGTATGCCAGGATCGCCGCGACCGTCTGTAGTACGAGGAAGGCAATTGCGGCGATGAGTACCGCACGGAGGAGGGGCAGGGCGAGTGTGCGCGTCTCCGACGCCGCCGTCTTGAGTCTCAAACGGTAGCGGCTCACGACACGAACTGCGGCGAACGCTACGGCGATATTGAAGGTAAGCTCAACGATCCAGATCACGTAGTAGAGCCGGCCGAAATCTCCGCCGTCCACTATCTCCTGAGCCATAGAGAGGCGCGCCTCACGGCTCATCCAGAGCGTGGAGATCAGGAGGACGAGTTCCAGAGCGGCTGGAACCAGGAGAAACAAGAACCTGCGAGGTGGCACGTAGTCATCCTCGGTGAGGATCAGCACAAAGAGCAGGAGAAGCGGACCAAAGAGTGGGTAGAGTGGATCGGTGAGAAAGAGAAAAAGTCCGGTCCTGGCGGCTACCCCTGAGAGATTGAGGTAGACGAATACCATGTCGATTGCCACAGAGATGATAAGGAAGGCGAGCACGCGGTTGGCGCGCCCGTTTGCTCCGCCACGCGCGAGCAGGAAGACCGCAAGGACCAGTCCCTGGATGCCCCCAATCGCCACAACGACACCAAACAGGCCGGAATCCATGCGGCATTCTACCGCTCTCTCCGCGACGATGGGAGCGCGCGCCGCCGGTCCGATCTACAGGTGCCGCGGGATCAGCCCAATTGCCGCGGCGATACGCCATTCGCGGCTTGTGACTGGCACGGTGGCCGGCCCATGATGGGCAAGAGTATGCATCGCTTCCAGAGTCGAGTGGCAGAGATAAAACTCACGCGAGAATCGTACAACAAGGCGGTGCGAAAGCGGGTGCTGAGTGTCAGCGTACTGCTCTTCCTTGTGTTGCTGCCAATCCTGATGTTCGCGGTGGCCGCCGTCACAAACCGGTCTGAGATCATCGACATGATCGAGGGCGACCGGCTCGCCGGCCTTGCCTCTCTTCTCCTGCTTTGGGGCGCGTCACTTACTTGGTGGATTCGCTTGGTGCGAGATCGTTCAACGGATGCGATCCTCGACCGAGCGAAGCGGCTGGCCGGTCTCAAGCGGCGACACATAGATCGCTTGCTGAGATCACTTGCTGATCGCGTGAAAGAGGATCAGGGTCTCGGAGAGGAGGTGACGGTTGAGGGCGCAGTCCGATGGTGGCGCGATGGTTCTCCGTCGCTCGTCCGGCTTCAGACCGCACGGGCGTGGTGGGACCTCAAGAGAACCGAATCAGATTGGGACTACGTCACATCCGGAACCGGGTCTCCTCTGGGCAGGTTGGTCGCTGCACGAGCCCTTCGCGCACTGAGATCGGTGGCCTGTGTTGGTGTCATAGGCGGATTACTCGGCGCTGTGGCAGTTTTGATCGTTTCCTCGAGGACGGGAATCCTCGCCGATTTCCGCAGCGACGCTGGGCCGATGATTGCCTTCGTGGTTGTATACTCCTTGATCTGGGCGCTCCTCTTGCTGGTCTGGATTGGGTTGCTGCGAATGAAGGAGATCGACGAGACCGTGAAGTTTCTTGAGGGAGAGTTGGAACAACTCAGAGTTCGCGGTGCGACGTGGGTGGCGGGAAACTACGGACTCGATCTTTCACATGAGGTCACCGCACAGGTAGTTCGTAGAATCGAACCTCGACGTGTGCGGGTCTCTTCCGGAAATCGTGTGTGGGTCGTCCAGGAAGACGGGACGGGTTGGAGGTACATCAAGCGTCCGTCGCTGATGTGATGGTCGACTTGTTGTCGTCCCGGCAGGCTCGGCCGTGTCGCAGCACTCCGTTCCGGTCCGCGGCCCGAGTCTGTCAGCTCATCTCACGAAGATGTTCGAGACATTGGTTGTCCAGGAGCGCTTCGCAGAGTCGCGGAAACGTTGTGGAGATGATGTGAGTTTTTACTTCTTCAGAGAGCGGTAATGCGACTACGGATGTGATGATTGTTGGAAACCGCGCGAGGATTGCTGCCCGGTAGTCGCGTTCGGCAACGTCGATTGGATAGTCGCCGATGTTGGACTCGGTCACCGTCTGGACATAGCGCCGGATGATGAGACGCTCGATGTCGCTCCGCACATGAGGTTCGAGGTGCTGTGCCAGAAGCCATGCAACGTCCCAGATTCCGGAGCTCTTCTTGATCAGTTGCCAGTCGACGATGTGAAGCCGAGGGCTCTCGCCCTCCCGGAACAGCAGGTTGCCGATGGAGAGGTCGCCATGGACGAGCGTCTGCACCTCCGGTCGGTCTATGTGTCGTAGGAGACTCCCAATCTTCGGACCAAGCTCATCCCCGATCTGCTTTACGGTCGCGTTCATCTTGCCTACTCGGTCTTGAAATTGATTCCAGAACGACTCCTGCGCCGATTCGATCTGATCATCGGGAGGGGGAATCCGTCCTGCAATCCAGTCGAGCTGAGAGAGTCGCGGACTCGCCCACCAGTGCACGTGCAGTCTGGTAATCGCATCGATCGCCTCTTGAGCTTGCGCTGCAGTTAGCGCAGGAGCGGATGCGCTGATAGGAGCCAGATCCTCCAGAAGAATGGTATGCCAGCCGGTGGTCGAGTCGATGCTTGCGAAATAGCAACGAGGCACCGACAGGCTCATCGCCGGTGCGAGTTCCAAGTAGAAGCGAACTTCGCGCTCGTAAGCGGCCTTGGTGTTCTCCCTCTCCCTCATCTGCGCGTCGGGTGAAGAGAGTTTGGCAATCAGTGTCCGTGGCCCGGGTGATCGAGCGTTGGCGTAGTCAATCTGCACTCTTGCGAGTTGCCCGTACGCTCCCTGCTGTGGGAGGAGTTGTGCGTGAACACCAACGATCGCACTCGGCTCAAGCTCTCCGTGCGCCGGACCGTTCGAAAGGGCCCACGAGAGCCATTCTGCTGTTAGATCGTCCAGAGTGCGAGGCAGCTGCATGAGTCGCGAAGTGTATCGCGGGTAAACGTGAGCCTACAAGGAGCGTTTTGCGAGTCGCTTGCACCAGCTACCGCATGACTCTATCAGAGTCGTTCCCCGCCGGTGGCTGTGATCCGTGAAGAGGTGCTTGTCAAACCAGATTCCGGAGTATCTGCGAACGTTTCGCCACCTCTCGAATCTCCACTCGTTCTCAAACAGGCTTCGAGTAAATCCGTGGTCGCCTTCAAGGCTGTGCAGGATCTCCCTGCGGCCCGGGTGCCAGATCTCGCCCGGCGGCAACTCGTGAGCTAGAGAGAGGGTCTCAAGGATCACAATGGTCGCTGCGTCCGAGGCAAGTCGCTCGGCCTCAGCCAGACACGACTCAAGCGTCGCCTGCCAATTCTCTGCTTCTCCGCCGCCAAGGATGCTTGTGAGACTCCACGGGAAGAGGATGAGGTCGGCGCACGAATCGGCGAGCGGGATGCTGTTCGCATGGGCGACGCCGAACTCGACACGCGTGCCCTCTGAGTCAGTCGTTCGTCTCCTTCGAGCGAATCGTATCATGGCATCCGACGTGTCGAAGCCGTGATACTCGGCGACCGCCGCTCCGACCCGATCCAGCATCTGTCCGGTGCCGCAACCAATGTCGACAACCACCGCTCCCTTAAGTGCGTGGCACTGAGCAATCTGGGCCGTGATCGTCTCACCTGAGGTCTGGAATGACTTCCCTTCATCGTACAACCGGGCGAATCGCATCGATCCGTACCGGCGCCCGAATCGGACCTTTCGCGAGAAACGATGAAGTGACTTTGAGAGTTTGGCGACGCCCATTCGTCACGATCGGCGGAATCTCGCGTTGAGTCAACGTCTTAACGCTACGGGCACGCCAGACTACTCGGCCGCGCCGAACTGCCGTGAGGCGAGCAGGCTGTAGCGGCCCCCCATCGCAACAAGCTCATCGTGGCTACCTTGTTCTACGATTCGTCCTGACTCGAACACGACAATACGATCGCACTCCCTGATCGTCGCGAGTCTGTGCGCAACCGTAATGACCGTCTTCTGGTCCGGCAGGGATGCGAGCGCGCGCGAGATGTACTCCTCGGCATTTCCATCGAGCGCCGCCGAGGGTTCGTCAAACAGGTAGAACGGGGCGTCCTTGAGGAGTGCTCGCGCAATCGCAACTCGTTGCCGCTCGCCTCCCGACATGTTTGCTCCCTTCTCGCCCACCTCGGATTCATAGCCGGACTCTCTCGAACTGACAAACTCGTGAGCATAGGCTCGACGAGCAGCCTCCACGACCTCTTCGTCTGTGGCACTCGGTCGTCCCAGTCGGATGTTGTACGCGACTGATCCCCGAACGAGTTCCGGCCGCTGCGAGACATACCCAAAGAGGCCACGCTGCGTGTGGTGAGGAATCGACGCGGACGGAGTCCCGTGTATGCAGAGCTCGCCGTGCTGTGGAGCATAGAACCCAATCATCAGCTTCAGAAGGGTACTCTTCGCGCCGCCGCTCTCTCCCACGATTCCCAGTCGTTCCCCCGGCTCCACACGGAGCGAAAGCTCCTGGACGACCGGCTGATTCGGATCGTAGCCGAAGGTGACGCCGCGGAACTCGACCGCGGCAACACCGTTTCCAGCCGGTGCGATCGGCCGCGAATGATTGGCTTTGTGGATTGGTTCCGGCGGAGCGTCGAGCACCTCGCGCACCCGATCAACAGCCGTCACCCGCATCTGCGCCTCTGTGATCATCATCCCGAATCGTTGAAGGCTGAATGAGATCTGCTTTGCAAGCGGCCAGACGGCGAGCAGGGCCGGAAGCGTCGTTGCTCCTCGATTGATAAGAAGCAGACCAAAGAGCATTGATCCCGAGTAGGCGACCGTGTATCCCAGCTGGCCCAGGGTCTGGTTGGCGATTGAGACATTCGATGTCTTCTTCCCGAATCCGAACACATCGTCGAGAGCCGATTCGTGTCGATCCTCCGCGCATCTCCGCAATCCCAGCACCCGGATCAGCGCCCTTCCTTGAACCATCTCAGAGAAGACCGAGGTCGCCTCACCAATCCGCTCTCGTAGCTTCGACCAGTGCGCACGTGCGCGGCGACGAAGTCCAATGGCCAGCAGAAAGTAGAAGAGGCCAACCGCTGCGGAGAAGAGCGTGAGCTGGGGTAGTGCCGCGCTCACGATCACGATGCCGCCGACGAATTCGATTGCCGTGCTGATGAGATCGATCAGCGGATACTTGTACTGCTCAGCGGCCGCGTCGGCGTCCCTCCCCGAGATGGAGAGCCACTCGCCCGAATGTCGCCCGTACCAGCGGCTGAGCGGCATCCGCGCCAGTCGATCCGAGAGCTCGCGTCGCATCGAGTAGTCGCCGCTGGAAACTGCGCGCCGAAAGAGCCACGTCCCCACGGAGGAGAGCGTGACCACGCCCACGACCCAGAGGAGAGACACCCCAAGGTCGCGGACGTAGACGCCAAGGTGGATCTCCGGCGTGATCGATGCAAGACCGGCGTAGAGCCGGCCCAGAACGATACTCGTGAGCAGATAGGTCGAGGCGACGAGGACCGCGCCCAACCCATACGGCCATGCGGTCTTCCGCAGGAAACGGAGCATGTAGGTCACTCGGTCAATGCCAAGACTCTCAAGAATCTTCTTCATAACGTCGCCGCCTGAGCCTTGTACATGTCCTGATAGACCTTGCAGTCGGCGATGAGTTCCGTATGTGTTCCAATCGCGTCGACCGACCCGCCGTCCAGAACAATGATCCGATCGCAGTCGCGCACCGTCGCAAGTCGATGCGCGACTACCAGCGAGGTT
>JANQQY010000620.1 GCA_028284845.1 Spirochaetales bacterium | reverse complement strand
CGGCACAGGTACCTCTGATCAGATACGGTTCGCCAATCGCGCCCGCTGCAATCTGATCTCTCATCCAGCGGTACTCCGAGCCCATTCTGCGTTGGTGATTCACGACGAGACGAGCATTGCGCTCCTGGACGAGTCGGTAGAGTTCACGTGCCTCGCCAAGATCAACAGCGAACGGCTTCTCGCAACAGATCGTGGAGATTCCGGCAGTGAGCGCGGCGCGTGTCATGGGAGCGTGGAACCGGTTCGGACTCGCGACCGTGAGGAAGTCGATGCTCTCGTTTGCCAACATCGTGTCAAAGTCGCGGTACGTCGCGACATCGCCCCCGACTGTGGCGGCAGTCTCTGAGAGCAGCGAATCGTCAACATCGCAGATCGCGGCTACCTCAAGCCCTTCTGTCATTTCCATTGCGGCGATGTGGTTTCGGCCCATTCCCAGACCAACAATCGCGCCTCTCATGACGTCACTCATCACCTGCCTCCTCCTCCAGCTCACGGATGAACTCGACACTCCGCCGCATCGCCTCTTCTGCAGATACTCCGCGTGGCGGAATCAACTCGATCTCCATCATCAGTCGCTCCGGATCCGGGGCGTGCTCTTTGAGAATGGCGTACGCCTCGCGGAGCGGCACGTCGCCCTCGCCCGTGACAGCCGGCGCGACTTCAAAGTTGATGGGGTTCATGTCCTTGCGCGGACGCACCGTCTGATCTTTGAAGTGTACGCCCGCGACGTACGGCGCCCCGGTTCGAACCGCCTCAAGAGGCCGTTCGCCAATGAGGTAGGTGTTGCCGGTGTCAAGAAAGAGCCAGAGGTTCCGGACCGATTCACAGAGCCGAACGATATCGCTTACGTAGTAGTCGCCGTGATTCTCAACTGCGAGTCGGAGCCCCATCGATTCAAGTTCAGAGGCGAGCGGCTCAAGCTCTCTCGCGATCAGCTCAAACTGCTCTTGAAGATTCGGCCGTCGTAGGAATCGGTGAGCCGGGCCGACTTCCGTCGATACCACTCCGGAGTTGAGCCGCGATGCGCTCCGTCGCGCCACCTCGATGACGGCGTCCCGCTGCCGTGCGATCGCTTCACGCGGAGCGGCCACAACGCCGTCATCGGATTCGACAAACCCTCCAAACTGGAAAGTCAGGTTGGCCACCAGATCGTTTTCTTCTGTGTGCCGGTAGAGTGCTTCCAACTCCTGGTCTGACAGCCGTGCGAGACTCTCACAGTCTAGCCCCGTGCTACGCAGGCCCCATTTGCTGACGAACTTGAGGCGAGCGAGCTGAGGCTCCGGATCAAGCGAGAGAAACTCCGAAAACCATACGTGTGCGTACCCCCAGATCATCGGCAACGCCTCCTGCTGCGATTGATTATATTTCATATAATTGAATATAATATGAATTGTTTCATATCATTTTTCCGAGATGAGCACAACCCTTCTCGTTGCCTTCGACCAGCATACCGGGTTGAATGAGAGCATCTCGCAGCACCATGGTCAAAACGCAAAGGACCGATAGGAGCCCCAATGATCCTCGCCATATCGACATCAGCATGGAGCGGAACTCTTGAGGAGGCGTGCAAGGGCATAGCCGACGCAGGGGTCCACAGCGCCGATCTCATCTGCATCGAAAACTGGGGCCACGTCGATAGGCGTCGCCTTGAGACTGACTACGCCGGTGAGCTTAGTCGCATCAGCTCGACACTTGCCCGGCACGAGATCCGTCCCGTCGCCGCAAATCTCGCCATTGAACCGGCACTGTTCAAGACGGATGATACAAGCCTCGGAACTCGGGCCGAGGTCGCTCGGCACTACCTGCGTTTGCTTCGAGATCTTGGCATTAAGGCGGCCTCCTTCTACCCCAGGTACAAGCAGGAGACAACGTACGAGCGAGTCTACACAGCGACTGTGAGTTCGATCCGTCACCTCGTCGACATCGGCAATGAGCACGACGTCGAACTCGGGCCGGAACTTCACTTTGCAACGAACCTTGAAACGCTCCAGCAGGCAGCGCGGCTGCTCAGTGACCTTCCGGACTTACGGATCGCCTTCGATCCGAGTCACTTCATTTGTCAGGGGAATCGGATTGAGGACACCGAGTTCCTTCTTGACCACGCTCACCACGTCCACCTCCGTCCGGCGGCGAGTGGAACTCTGCAGACAACGGTGAGTGCTGGCGGCGAACCAATCCGGTGGGTGATGCGTCGCCTCGCTGAGCGAGATTACAGCGGCGTGGTCAGCATCGAACTCCTGCCGGAAGAGGGTGTCGACCCACGGTCAGAGATTGACGCGATGGTGCGGCTCGTGAGTGAGTTCCTGTAGTATCGGGCGAACTCCAGAACAGCAGCGGTACCGGCCGGCTTCAGCACAGGTCTACAGATCACCGTTTTGGCCGCCTCGGAGAGAAAGAGCTCTGCGGCGATTTCCTTATTGCTTTTCCCGGCGGCAACGAGCCGAATGATCTCACTCTCCCGGCCGAGCTCCTCGCCTATGAGGTACGATCCGGTATCGACGCAGCCCCCGCAAACTTCAAGATCAAGACCAGTAGAGGCGCGGTGCACATGGATACCGAGTCAGGTCTGCGTTGTGACGTCGAGTTCGTACGCGCCGGCCCGCACGCGATCGGGCCAGACGGCGGGATCCTTGTGGATGCAAACAATGGCTATACGCTGAACATTGTGAAGACGTTCCTGGAGTAGACGTCAGACTGCGCTGTCTCCTGGATTCCAGAGGCCTTCCACGAGGATCGACGGTAGTACGAAGAGCCTCGCGCATGGATGGACATTGAGCGGCCAGACACACTCACTG
>JANQQY010000591.1 GCA_028284845.1 Spirochaetales bacterium | reverse complement strand
GGTAGGGGAACAAGAATCGGACCGGCAACCGCAGCCGCGGTGACGATGGAGAAGAGGATCCGTGCGATGAGGCCACCGGCGCGATACGCCTTGCGGACCGGTAGTGCGAGCCAGAAGCCGCCGATGAATACAACGGCGTAGAGGCCGATCATCTGCCAACGCCCCGCTTCCAGGTAGAGGTGAACCGCGAGGAGCGCCATCGCGAGCGCGCCTATCCAAACGAAGAGCCCGGGCCGACGATGGGCGTAGAGGAGCACGGCGAGAACGATCGCGAGCACGATGAGTGACGCTTCGAAGTATCGAACGAGGATCGGGCCGATGGTCAGCACATCCTTATTATATCCGGCACTCCAACCGCGATGGTTCCTTTTTCCTTGGCAGCCACAGGCGGCCGGTCTATACTCATCGGTGAGCTCGAGGTCTTGACATCAGATTGATGTTTGGACAGATTACGGCTCTCCGCGGTGGATGTAGTTCAATCGGTAGAGCACCAGATTGTGGTTCTGGTTGTTGCGGGTTCAAGTCCCGTCATCCACCCTTAGAACGTACGAAGGCTTGCTGCGAGCGAGGGCTCGCCCTGCGGATTGACCTTTGGGTGTGCCTTCCGTATCGTATCGGGACCTGCACCCGTAGCTCAGCTGGATAGAGCGTCGGACTTCGAATCCGCAGGTCGCAGGTTCGAATCCTGCCGGGTGTACTCGGGGCATTGCCTCATGCGGGCCGTTAGCTCAGCTGGTAGAGCAGCAGACTCTTAATCTGCGGGTCGAAGGTTCGAACCCTTCACGGCTCAGAGATCTTGACCCTGCGCGTCAGGCGAGAGTGGCGGAATTGGTAGACGCGCCAGATTTAGGATCTGGTGCCTTCGGGCGTAAGGGTTCAAGTCCCTTCTCTCGCATAGGTGCGGCGCAAAGCGGCGCATTGCGAGACAAACTCCTGCGGGAGTAGCTCAGTGGTAGAGCTCTACCTTGCCAAGGTAGATGTCGCGGGTTCGAATCCCGTCTCCCGCTCTTTTTTTGGGGCCGCGTGTCAGCGCGGCCCTTTTTATTGGCCTGGACGAGAGGGTCTCGTGGCGGCGCGATGGTTGCCGTGCACCTTCTTTCCGGCTCATTGTTATTTCACTATTCTTAACCGCAACCCATCAGAAGGACATCCTCTTGATCAAAGAAAAGAAGGTCGAGCGCCTTGAAAACGCCTCAGTACGACTGACGATTACCGTCGGTCAGGAGAAGCTTCAGGACCAGTACAAGAAGCTACTCTCAAAGTATGCGAAGTCAGCCCAGATCAAGGGCTTCCGCAAGGGCCACGTGCCGGCCAATGTGCTCGAGCGAAAGTTTGGTGAATCGATTCAGTTCGAGGCGTCACAGCAGGTCGTTGAGGACAGCCTCCGAGCCGCGTTTGAAGAGATCGAGGAGAAGCCCCTTCCCTACTCGCAGCCGACACTTGACGGTGAACTTGACTTTGACGTGACCAAGGATCTTACCTACTCGGTCCTCTACGACATCTATCCCGACATCGAGTTGGGAGAGTATAAAGGTCTCCAGATCGAAGTTCCTCAGGTTGCTGTCAAGAAAGAGGATGAGGAGCGCGAGCTGACCGCCCTCCAGGAACAAAATGCGGTCGTCATCGACAAGGAAGAAGGCGTCGTTGAAGCGGGCAATATCGTGACTGTCGACTACTGCGAGGTGGATGCGGAAGGCAATGAGATCGAGGAGACAAAACGCGAAGATTTTGTCTTCACGCAGGGCTCCGGCTACAACCTCTACAAGATTGACGACGATGTCCTGGGAATGGCGATCGAAGCAGAGAAAACCGTTGACAAGACCTACGAAGACGACTTCGAGAACGAGGAGCTCGCCGGATCATCGAAGAAGCTAAAGATCACCCTGAAGGCGATCAAAGAGAGGCAGGTTCCGGAGGCGGATGACGATCTTGCCCAGGACATCAGCGACGAATACGAGACGCTGGATGACCTCAAGAAGAGCATCAAGGATCGGCTGGAGCGAACGCTCGAATCAAGACTGCGCCAGATGAAGGTGAACAGCCTCGTGGAGAAGGTCGTTGAGGAGGCGAAGATCGATGTACCGGAGTCGATGGTCCAGGCCGAGCTTGAGAACTCCTGGCAGAACTTCGTGCAGCAGTTCCGCGCGACCGAAGAACAGGTGCTCGGCCTGCTGAAGGGCCAGGACCGAACCAAGGAGACCCTGATGGACGAGTGGCGCGAAGGCGCCGTGACTCGCATTCGCGGGCAACTTGCCGTCCAGAAGATGCTCGAACTCGAAGAGATTGAAGTCTCAGACGAAGAGGTGGAAGCCGACCTCGATCGCCAGGCTGAGAGCGGCGGAGCGACGAAGGATCAACTCAAGCAGTACTACGAGAGCCAGAACATGATGGACTACCTCAAGCGAGAGGTTCGCGAACGCAAACTCTTCGACGCCCTGCTGGAAGAGACCAAGACAAAGAAGGGCGAGAAGATGAGCTATGTGGACGTGGTTGGGGGCAATGACTAATTTCAGCCCGAGGATCTATGAATAACATCAACGACAATGCTCCTATGATGCGAGAGACAGAGAAGTCAGTTTGGACGATGCCCTCAGTGCTTGAGCGCGGCGAGAGCGGTGGCATGATTGGCTACTCAATCTTTGACCGGCTGCTCAAGGATCGAATCATCTTCTTGGACAATCAGATCGATGACATGAACGCCGACATCGTGATTGCTCAGCTGCTCTACTGCGAGAGCCAGGACCCGGACAAGGATGTCAGCCTCTACATCAATACTCCCGGAGGGTCGGTGACATCCGGACTCGCCATCTATGACGCAATGCAGTACATCAAGCCGGACGTGATGACTATCTGCGTCGGCCAAGCTGCCAGCATGGGAGCGATCCTGCTCGCCGCCGGAGCGGCCGGAAAGCGATTTATCCTGCCGTCGGCGCGCGTGATGACACACCAGCCGTGGGGCGGTGTCCAGGGACAGGCCACCGACATCGGTATTCAGGCGCGAGAGATTGTTCGGCTGAAGAAGATGCTCACCACCTACTTCGCGAAGCACACCGGCAAAACAGAGGACGAAGTTGCTGAGGACATGGAGCGCGACCGCTTTATGGACGCTGCCGAAGCAGTAGAATACGGCGTTGTAGACAAGGTATTCTACCGAGACGAGGAATGAGCAAAAGTAAGTCTGAAAGCGCAAAAATCTGTTCTTTCTGTGGCAAGAGCGCCGATTTCGCACGTCGGCTGATCGCCGGCCCCGGTGTCTACATCTGCGACGAATGCGTGAACGTCTGCAAGAAGATCCTGGATGAGGAGGACGATGTCCTCACCTCAGAGATCATGGAAGACGTCCCCAGTCCGATCGACATCAAGGGCTATCTTGACCAGTACGTCATTGGGCAGGAGCAGGCGAAGAAGTACCTCTCGGTCGCAGTCTACAATCACTACAAGCGAATCACACAGCGCAGTCGTCTTGATGAGGACGTCGAGCTTGAGAAGTCAAATGTCCTCTTGATCGGACCGACGGGTACCGGCAAGACGCTCCTGGCGCGCACGCTTGCACGAAAGCTCAAGGTGCCGTTTGCCATTGCGGATGCAACGACTCTTACCGAGGCCGGCTACGTGGGTGAGGATGTTGAGAACATCCTCCTGAAGCTCTATCAGGCGGCCGGCAACAACATCAGTGCGGCGGAGCGTGGCATTGTCTACATCGACGAGATCGACAAAGTAAGCCGGAAAGGCGAGAACGTCTCGATCACGCGGGATGTCTCGGGCGAAGGCGTACAGCAGGCATTGCTCAAGATCATCGAGGGCACGGTTGCTTCTGTACCTCCCCAGGGCGGGCGGAAGCACCCGAGCCAGGAGATGATCAAGATTGATACGCGGAACATTCTCTTCATCTGCGGCGGTGCGTTCGTCGGATTGGAGAAGATCATTGAATCTCGAGTCTCCGAACACCCGATGGGCTTTGGAGCGAAGGTGAAGGCGAAGGAAGACGCAGATGTCGAGCAGCTCTTCGAACAGCTGCATCCTGACGATCTGATCAGGTTCGGCCTCATTCCGGAGTTTGTCGGACGGCTGCCTATCCACGTCAATCTGCACAATCTGACATCCGCTGATCTTGTTCGTATCATTCGCGAGCCTCGAAACAGTGTGATCAAACAGTACCAGAGTGCGCTCAAGCTGGATGACGTGGAGCTCGTGTTCGAGGACGACGCCGTGACGGCGATCGCTGACCTCGCTATTGAGCGGAAGACAGGGGCGCGTGGTCTTCGCGCGATTGTTGAGAACATCATGATCGACCTGATGTTCGAGATCCCCTCTATTGAGGGCGAAAAGCGCGTCACCATCACACGGGACGCGGTGGTAAACGAGCAGAAGCCGGAGATCGTGCTCGCAAAGAAGAGCGCCTAGCCGGCCCTCTTCCCGGACGGTACGCGCGCGGGTAGAATGCCCGTCCTATGGCAGCGCTCAAAGATCGGTCCCTCCTCACACTTCTCGACTTCACATCAGACGAGATTCGAACACTTGTGGATCTCGGCCTCACAGTAAAGGCTGAGAGAGGTCGAGGGGAGCGACCGAGGCGCCTCGAGGGCTACTCGATCGCGCTCCTGTTCGAAAAGCGATCGACCCGTACACGATCAGCATTCGAAACCGCGTTCGGCGAGGAAGGGGGACACGCCAGCTTCCTCTCAACGCAAGATGTGCATCTGGGCACCAAAGAGGACATTCAGGACACGGCGCGTGTTCTGGGGCGGATGTTCGATTGCATTCAGTTTCGCGGTTTCAAGCAGTCGTACGTGAAGGCACTCGCTGATCACGCCGGTGTGCCCGTGTACAACGGCCTCACCGATGATTACCACCCCACGCAGGTCCTGGCGGATCTCATGACCCTCGCAGAGTCGCGCGGCTCAGACGCACGTGGACTCGCTGGATCGCGCATGGCCTACGTGGGCGACGGCAGGAACAATGTGGCGCGATCGCTCGCGATCGGATGTGGGAAGCTCGGCGTGGGCTTCGCCATTGGAGCACCGGAACGCCTCCAACCGTCGGCCGATGAGATCGCTTCTCTCGCGGCACTCGCAGAAGAGCACGGCACCACCTTTGCGGTCACAGACGATCCGGAAAAGGCGGTCGACGGGGCGGACGCTGTCTACACCGACGTCTGGGCATCGATGGGCGAAGAGGAGTTGCTTGCCGATCGGAAGCCGATCCTCGAACCATTCCGCGTCACAAGCGCTCTGATGAAGTCTACCGGCTCCAGTAATGCGATCTTCCTTCACTGTCTCCCCGCTCAGAAGGGCAACGAGGTGACGGAGGAGGTCTTCGAGAGTTCGGCGAGCAGGGTGTTTGATCAGGCTGAAAACCGGAAGCACTCGATCAAGGCGCTGATTCTCGCAACGCTCGGCCTACAATAATCGCTTGAAGCTCCAATCCCGCGAGACTATACTCTCATCGTCAAGGAGGGCTCGGTGAAGAAAGTCGCACTCACCCTGTTGGTACTGGTCGTGGTCGCGATGGTCGTGCCTGCGCAGGAATCAGAGTTCTACGTCACGACGCTCTACATAGAGAAGATCTATGCGACCACCCTTGGCTACCGTATCGATTACAGGCGACCAAGTTCCCTCTTGCTTGCCACCACCTATCTTCCGCTTGACTGGTTTGGAAGGCCGGATTCTATTGGACGACTCGTCTACGGAACGGACACAAATTTTCCTTATGTCAACATTTACTGGCGCGGTACCGAGGTCAATCACTTTGTCCTCTATGTGCATCGCAATCTGAATGACCTCAGCTGGGGATCGCTTCCCAACAACGACGGACTGGATAGCGCCTTTAACGTTGACACGCCACAGTTCGATTTCTAGTCGTCCGGTGGCCGCCCTCAGTTCGAACAGCTCTCCGGCGGTGCCGGCCGCCCTCCTTGATTTTCTGGACGCCTACAACACCTACTACCTCTTTGGCCATGTGGAACCGGACGGCGACTGCATCGCAAGTTCACTCGCGCTTGGATCCTATCTCAGTAGAACCAAGGGAAAGAAGGTCAGATACTTCGCGCAGGGTCCGTTTCTTCGTCGCGAGGTATCCCACTACCAAGAGCGCTTCCAGGACCGGGTTCCCGGTGAGACCCGCGCAACGGATCCACGACCGGCGGCGATCATCCTCGATTGCAGCGGACCCGATCGGACCGGTGAACTCGAGAACGACATGGGCGGGCTACCCCTTGCCGTAATCGATCACCATGCGACAGCCTCACCGTTCGGCGACGCACGGTTTGTCGTGACGAGTGCAGCGGCGACCTGCTACCTGGTCCAGCTTGTCCTTGAAGCGATGAGCGAGCCGATCAGCCAAGACGAGGCCGAACTGCTGCTCTTTGGCATCATGACCGACACCGGATACCTTCGGCATGTCGAGTCGGATGCGGGTCCGCTGATGGGTGCCATCGGCAGGCTCCTCGATGCGGGTGCCTCACCCAAGCTCGCCCATCGCCAGATGTTCGGGGGACAGACAATCGAATCGCGACGGCTTCTCTCTGCGCTGATCGGGCGGATGAGACCGATCGCCGGAGGCGCCGGATATGTCACCTGGGAGACCATGGAGGACGCCAAGCTCTACGGAAAAGAGAGTCGCGATTCCGATACGCTCTATCAGCTCATCTTTGGCATCGAGGGAGTTCGAACGGCAGCGGTCGTTCGCCCTGAAGCCGATGCGATGGTTTCGGGAAGCCTTCGATCGATTGATGAGATCGACGTGAGTCAGATCGCCAAGAGGTTCGGCGGCGGCGGCCACAGGCGAGCGGCGGGCTTCAGCTGTAATGGGGAATTGCAAGAGACCGTGAGTCGCGTCTGCGAACTCCTCGAGCAAGCACTCGAGTCGAATCGTAACACTACGTAACAACCTTCGGGCGCGAAGCTGTACTCGTGCTCCCTGCGCGAATAGGTGGCGCCTCAGCGCTCCTGTGATTGGCACATCCTTTGCATAACGTTTTCGGGGGAAACATGAAAACGTTGGATGAGAGGATTCGCAGCTACCAGAAGACCGGCCAGGGGTTAACGCAACTCGTACGCTCGATCAGCGAGCTGGTCTACACCTACCCGAAGGAACATCGTGGCTTTTCTGATGAGGACGGCGCGGAGCTGCTCCTCTCGTTCTATCCTCGGATTCGTCGACTCATCAATCGGTACAAGCCGACGGGGAGCAGCTTCGAGGCCTACCTTCGAACGACGCTCCGTTGGCAGCTGCGGTCGATTGCACGGGGCCACGCCGCCCGGACCTTGCGCGATCGAGTCGCGAGTTCGCCGGGAGTCACGGAGGAGATCTGCGGCGAGGCGCAGAGCGGAGACGAGTTCACGGACTCCGTGGAGAGCACTACCCCACGTCCACCAAGACCAAGGGCCCGCACCGTCTCCAAGAGACGTCGAGCGGCTCATCGGCCAAGCGTCCTGGGGCTGAACCCTCCCGCAATGGCAGGAGAGGGCCTGACGCCGGGTGAGGCGCAGCGGCTGCTGCTGATGTTCCTCAAGTCTTCGGACTCGCTGTCGGAGGAGCACGTGATCCGAATCGCGGAGGTGGTCGGCTGTGAGCCGGAATGGCTGGAGCAGTGCCGAGAACGACTCGCCGAATCGGCCCACCGGTACGCTCCTCGGGAACAGAAGTTCCGCTCTCAGCGTGACCGCGCCTGGTTCGCGATGAGGTACGCCGACGAGAGACTCACCGAAGCCGTTGGCGAGGAGCGACCGGCGCTCATAGAGAAACGGGAACGCCTCCACGATCGCTACTGCCGGGCAGTCTCCGGACTCAAACGAATCGCTCATGCGCCGACGCACGCTCAGATCGCTGACGTCTTGGGAGTTCAGAAGGGCACCATCGACTCGAGCGTCTTCACCGCAAAGAGAGAGCTATCCAACCCGGCCTATCAACAGCGCCTTGCGACCCTGCTAAGCGATGCGTAAGCTCCCCCAATGCAGATTCTGATCGCAAGCAACAACGAGCACAAGCTGATCGAGTACCGGCAGATCTTTGGTCAGCGAGTCATTACGCCGGAGGCGCTGGGCATCTCCTTCGAGGTTGCCGAAACAGGAGCGACGTTTGTGGAGAACGCGCTTCTCAAGGCGGAGGCCGTATTGGCGCTCATCCCGCACGAGTCACGAGCCTCATATGCCGTGCTTGCGGATGACTCGGGGATCTGCATCGACGCGCTCGACGGTCGACCCGGCCTCTACTCTGCGCGATATGGGAGCCCGGACGGTGGTCGGACGGAACTATCGGCTGCGGAGCGGAATCGGCTTGTCCTTCGAGAGCTTGAAGGTATCCAGGACCGCAACGCCCACTTCATCTGCACGATTGCACTGCTGTTGCCCGGCGACCGCCGCATTATTGTGCAGGAAGCTTGGCATGGATTGATCGCAGACTCCGAGTCAGCGGGAACACACGGCTTTGGATACGACCCGATCTTCGTCGTCCCGTCAGAAGGCATAACGGCGAGCGAGTTGTCACCGGACAAGAAGAATCGGCTCAGTCATCGAGGCAGGGCGTCACGGGTCGTACGGGAGGCGCTTGCTCGAGCAGAGGCGCTTCCCAGGTGACAAACGGGACGACTCAGGTCAGAGACTACGCGGGCTTGACGTCGGCATTCTCCGACCTTTCGGGATCGCTTGAAGGGAACATCTCTTCGTAGCGGTCGAGGCTGCCGGCAATGATCTCAAGCGCCTTGTCGCGGTCAACGATCATCTTCACGGATGTGTCAGAGTGCTCCAGCGCCTTGTAGACCTCAAAGAAGTGGGAGATCTCAGTGAGGATGTGCTGCGGCAAGGTCGATACGTCCCTGTAGCCCGAATAGACCGGATCCCGAAACGGTATCGCAATGATCTTCTCGTCGACCTCTTTGTTGTCGACCATCTTCACCACTCCAATGGGATAGCACTCAACCATGGTGAGGGGATCAAGCGTCTCCGAGCAAAGCACAAGAACGTCCAACGGATCGTTGTCGTCAGCGTAGGTTTTGGGGATGAACCCGTAGTTTGAGGGGTAGTGAGTTGACGTGAACAGGATCCGGTCGAGTTTGATGAGGCCGGTCTCTTTGTCGAGCTCGTACTTCTTCTTGCTTCCTTTGGGAATCTCAATAACGGCAACAAAACTCTCCGGAGTTATCCGTGAGCGATCAATATCGTGCCATGGGTTCATGATCAGGGAATACCACCAGCCGCAACGCCCGTCAAGCAAGACTCTTCCTCTATCCACGATCACTTGCCATTTACTTTGGTATCAATTAGTTTAATATCAATCAAATTGATGTTGAAGAGACGTCAATTGTATAGAGTTTGAGAATGAAGAATGAGGAGACGATGTCCGGCGCGGCGCTTGACGCGTTTGTCAAGATCTCGAGGGCAGTGGAGAGCGTTGATCGACGGATCTTGACGCACCAGCCACTCCCCGCGGGCATGAACCTGACGCGATTCGGCATCCTCGAGGCGCTTCTTCACAAGGGTGAAATGACGCACAACGAGGTCGCTCGCAAGATTCTTCGCACGCAGGGAAGCATCTCGATCGCGGTAGATCGCCTTGTGAAGGACGGTCTTGTGACAAGACGCCGGTGCGATGAGGATCGGCGCAGGGTCTACCTTCAGCTCTCGGCCCATGGCCAGGCTGTGGCGACGAACGCGTTTGCCAAAATGCGCGAGGCTATCTCATCCGAATTTGCCGTTCTCGAACTCGATGAGCTCGTTGAGCTCAGTCGACTATGCAAGAAGCTCGGTACGGGATCCGGCTGAACTTCTGAATCACTGCCGGACGCTGTCCGGCGAGGAGAACGGAATGAAGACAGGAGTGTTTTTCTATTCAACGTACGGACACATGTTCGAGATGGCCAAGGCGGCCGTAGAGGGCGCGCGACGCGCAGGAGCCGAGGTCGAACTCTTCCGGATTCCGGAGGTCATCCCGGAAGAGACGCTAAAGCAGATTGGTGCCTGGGATGCGCAGCAATCGTTCGCCGATGTGCGTCAGGCAACGGTTGAGGATCTCCGGTGGCCGGACGCATCGATCTTTGCCGTGCCCACCCGATACGGGAACATGCCCGGCCAGTTCAGGAACTTCTTCGACCAAGCAGGCGCCCTCTGGCAGGAAGGTGCGACCGTCGGAAAGGTCGCAGCAGTCATGTCAGGCTCCGGAACCCAGCACGGAGGCCAAGAAACGACGATCCTGACGACGCAGATCACGCTGATGCACCTTGGGTATGTCATCGTGGGACTGCCCTACACCTACCCCGGTCACTATAACACCGACGCAATCAACGGGGTTACGCCGTACGGAGCCTCCACGGTCACTGGTCCGCAGGGCGGTCGCCTCCCCTCAGAGGTTGAGCTTGAAGGCGCGCGCTTCCACGCCGAGCACGCCTCGAAGATCGCCGGCAAGCTGTTCGATTGATTCGGGTGGTCGGCGGGCACCGCCCGCCGCCTCTCCCGACTGCCCTCCACTGGCTGGAACGCCCCCGGAATCGTTGACATCCAGAATGCCGTTTGCTATTTTTTGGGCTCGGATTTGGCGATTGCCATCCATGCGGCGGTGGTGAAATTGGTAGACACGCTAGCTTGAGGGGCTAGTGCCGTAAAAAGCGTGCTGGTTCAAGTCCAGTCCGCCGCACTGTGTCCTCCGTTGGAGGACCATCGGGGCAAGCTGGTTCGCTCTTTGAGTGATCCAGTCCGCCGCACTCTGCTCTCGTTGAGAGAGCCACTGGGGCAAGCTGGTTCGCGCTTCGCGCGATCCAGTCCGCCGGATTTTGTCCTCCGTCGGAAGACCATCGGAGCAAGCTGGTTCGTGCTACGCTTGATCCAGTCCGTTTGAACTGAGCCCGCCGCAAGGTGGGCTTTTGTATTCCTACACGCTCGATGCCACGCTATTGATCGCAAAGGGCTCCTGCTTGCGCTTCTCATTCGATCAAAGGACGGCTACGCTTCGGCATGGTCATACGGGAGATCGGAGAGTCGGAGATTCCGCAGTTTTTGCGATTGGCGGACTACTCATTTGGAACCTACCGCGACAAAGAACCTGAGGCGGAGCGGGTTGAGCGCTTCGAGACGACAGGGGCGCCTGCTGCCATTGACGGATCCACAATCGCGTCACAGCTCTACGTGCACGAGTTCGAACAGTCGATCCGCGGCGCAATCGTGCGGATGGGTGGGATTGGCGCCGTTGGGACCGTTCCCGAATATCGGGGATCGGGGCTTGTCAGGGAGCTTCTGAACGAGTCGTTCCGATGGATGCACGCGCGGGGTATCGATGTCTCGATGCTCCGTCCCTTCAAGGAGTCGTACTACGAGAAGTTCGGCTACGTCCGAACCGCCCACAGCATTCGGATCGATCTTCCAAACACGAGTTTCCATGAGTACCGCACTGCCCATTCAACTGGGCCTGCGATTGAACGAGTGCCGGCAGCAGAGGCAAAAACGAAGTATTTTGGCGCGCTTCGATCGGCTAGCGACCTCGTGCACGGCCGTGTCGTCTCTGAACGCATCAGTTCACGGAACTTCGCCGAGCGGTTCAAGGATCGCCAGGCTCTGTTCGTCAGCAGGGCCGACGAGATCTCCGCGATGCTCATGTATCGCAAAGAAGGATTTCTGGAAAAAGGGAAGATGACGGTTTCCGATTTCTTCTGGCGAGATAGAGAATCGCTGCTTGCGGTGTTTGGGTTCTTCTCGATTCACCGCGACCAAATCGGTACGGTGAGTATGGCCCTTCCATTCGACAGCAACATCACTGCGATGATCCCACGGATCCCGGGTCCAGTGACAATGAAGTTTGTCGCCGCTCCGTGGATGGTCCGGATCATCGATGTCAGAGCCGTGCTGGATGGATTCCCGATCGAGGGCACCTACCACGACGCAGAGCGCGTGACGATAGAGGTCATCGATCCGCTCTGCGAATGGAACAATCTCGTTCTCACGCTCACAGCATCAGAGGGCACGGTGCAGGTGGAAGAAGCCGAGGGGAGTCCCGATGTGACACTTTCGATCTCGGCCATCTCTGCGATGATCTACGGTTCATTCCCGGTCTCACAAATCGAGAGCGAGTTTCCGCCAGCGACGGCGACTGCCGATGCGGTCGCCCTCCTCGACCGATGGTTTCCGGAGAGGACGCTGTTCAACGATTACGATTTCTGAAGGAGAACCATCCCAATCGGATGTCTCAGTCGGGAGCATCCGCGTCGCGGGAATCGTCGGGCGGATGCTCGCTGAGTTCGGCCTGGAGCGCGGCTAACCTTGATCGTGTCTCCTGAACCTCATTCCTAAGCGAGTCGAGAATCTCGGGATCCCAGGCAGACCGGTAGACACGATTCCGAATGCGGCCGTTCAGAAGCGATAGTCGCTCAGATACGCGCACAATCTCAGCAGCGATCTCTTCTCGGTTCACGCCTTAGAGCTACTATAATCTCCGCCCGGAGACAAAGCATGTACAAGTCTGTCCAAGAGTGCTAAAATCTCAAGCAATGACGATGCCTCGTTATGCATCAAAGACTCCAATTCTCATTGCATGCGTTCTTCTTTTTCTCTCGATCCTATCGGCAACCCATGTGAGCGCTCAGAGTGGCGAATCATCAACACGGGAGACAATCACCATCGCCGCTTTTGGCGGAGCAGCGCCGGTCATATTTCTTGATGAGAACGGCCACGCAGATGGAGTCTACCCTGATGTTCTGACCGCAGCGCTCACAGACCTCGGCTACAATCCCGCCTACATCACCGGGCTGAGCTTTCCGGAGGCATATGCGGCCGTTGTGGCAGGCGAGATCGACATCATGCCGGCACTCCTCCGAACACCAACACGTGAGGAAGAGCTCGACTTCATCAATGAGCCGGTCATGGTGAGTTGGAGTCAGGTGTTCACAGTTGGCGGTTCACCACCAGACTCGATCCTCGATCTCGAAGGAGCGCGGGTGGCCGTGCAGGAGAATGGACAGAACGGCCTGGCGTTTCGCGAACTCATGAACGCCTTCGACATCCAATACGAGGAGATCGCGTTTCCAGACCTGGACGCGGCAGTTACAGCAGCGCAATCGGGAGACGCTGATCTTGTCGTGGCCTTCAACACCTTTGGTCTGGCGAATGCGGACGTGGCGCCAACGAGCATTGTATTCGCACCAACGAGCGCCTACCTGGCAACGTCCAAAGGACATCATGGAGTGCTCTTGGAGCAGATCGACGAATGGCTCAGTAATCAGAAGCTGGATGAGCGAAGCGAGTACAACCGCATTCTCGCCCGTTGGTTTGGGAACGACGAGATTCAGGTCATGCCGCTATGGGCTATCTACGCGTTATCTGCTGTTGGTCTCGCAGCGGCTATTCTGCTCATCATAGTCCGGATCTACCGAATTCAGATCGACACGGCCAAAGACAGAATTGAGAGAAGCGAGACACGCTTTCGAACCATCTTTGACGTTGCCGCTGACGTCATCCTTGTCTACGACGCTTCCCCCCTGGAGAACGACACCAGCGCGATGCACATCCGCGAGGCAAACGACTCGGCGTGTGAGATTCTGGGCCGCGACAGGCGCTCCCTCATAGGTGCGCCGCTCTGGCAGGTAATCACGCCGGATGATCATCAACTCTTTGCCGAGGCAAATCGGTCGATCACAAAGACCTCATCGGCGGTGACGCAGCTTCGGCTCATCACCGCCACCGGCGTCAAACTCCCATTTGAGATAAGCCTCAGTCAATTCTCAGTTCAGGGTCGCGACGTCGTGATCGCCGCCGGGCGTGATGTCAGCGATCGGCTCTCTGCCGAGGGTGAACTCCGCGAGTCGCTCGCCGCAAAAGAGATGCTACTTGCAGAAATCCATCATCGCGTGAAGAACAATCTTCAAACGATTGCATCGTTGGTGAACATCCGTCTCACGAATATCTCAGATGATCGAGTACGAATGCCCCTCCTGGAAATGGCCGACCGAGTGCACGCCATGGGTCTGCTCCATCGGATGCTCTACCAACAGGAGGACTTCAGCTCGATCGATCTCCGTGAATACTCACAGACACTGTGTCAGCAGATCTGGGTGACGCACGTCGCCGATTCGGAGCGTTTCCGATTGCACGTGGATGGCGACGCGATAGCTGTCGATCTCGACACGGCACTGCCGTACGGGCTTCTCCTCACGGAAGCTGTCTCGAACTCGATCAAGCACGGCTTTGTTGGGCGCGAGGTGGGCCGCGTGCGGGTGGAGGTTCGATCCGATCAGGAGCGGGCGACGGTCACCATCGCAGATGACGGCGTTGGTTGCTCGGGAACTGCTTCGGAATCGGTCGTGATGCAATCGGGCAACGGAATTGGGCTTGACCTGATTCGCGTCCTCGCAGATCAGCTCGACGGCAAGGCGGAAATTATCGCTCGAGACGGTGTAACGGTCCGAGTCGAGTTTCCCCTTCGTAATCGATCAGTCGTGAAGTCGTCGGCATAACGGTCCCCTACTCGCGACTCGATTGGCTTCCGTCACCCTGTTATAGTGGTTGTGTGGAACCGGGCGCGAAGAGCATTCTCATCGTTGAAGACGAGCTCATTGTCGCTCACAGCATTCAGCTCCGGCTTGAGCAACGAGGGTATCAGATCGCCGGAATTGCCAAGAGTGGAGAAGAGGCTCTTGAGCTGATCGTTGATACGGAGCCGGGCCTGATCCTGATGGATATTCGCCTCTCCGGTCGGATCGACGGAATAGACACGGCGGAGCAGATCGGACGAGACCACTCGATCCCGGTGATCTTTCTTACGGCGTACTCGGATGATGAGACGCTCGCACGAGCAAAGATCACCGAGCCGTTTGGTTACATCATCAAGCCGTTCGAAACGCGCGAGCTGGTCAACAACATCGAGATTGCACTCTACAGGAAAGAACTCAATGCGGCCCTCGAGGCGAGCGAGGCTCAGTTTCGGGGATTGTTCGAGAGTGCGGTGATTGGCCTGGTACTGCTTGACGACGACGAGTCGGTCGCGGAGGCGAACGCCAGTTTCCGTCGCCTCATTGGCGTTGACTTGGACGCGGACGTGAGCACCATGCAGGACGAGGTCCAGCAACTCATACCTGCGAGCGGCACGGCGAGTGAGACCAAACTCCGAGTGCGCGATGGCGAGACGCGTCTTTTTTCGGTGACGAGAACGACAATCTCCAGGGGCAGCACATCGCCACCCTCTACAGCTCTCTTTGTGGAAGATGTCACTGAACTTCGAGGTTATGAGCGAGAATTGAAGCATAGGCAGGAAGCTCTTCGGGCGCTCTTCTTGAACGAAGAGGCAATCCGGACCGAAGAGCGAACGCGTCTATCGCGAGACATCCACGATGTCCTTGGTCAAATGCTGACCGCTCACAAGATGGACCTGCACTGGATGCGAGATGAAGCCTCATCCGACAACGAAGAGCTCATCCCAGAAATGCTTGCGCATACCGACGAGATGATTGCCTTCGTCAAGCGTGTATGTTCAGAGCTCCGGGACAATGTGCTGGACGTGTTCGGGTTTGATGTCGCCCTTGAGGAGCACCTCAAGATGTTCCGCGCCCGAACCGGTATTGTTGTTAGGAATACGACTCACGGGACACCAGTCTCAATCGGATCGGAACGGGAAGTATCGCTTCTTCGGATCATCCAAGAGGCGCTCACAAATGTGGCCCGACACGCTGACGCTGATATCGTAACGGTCGAGTCAACCTACGGTGCGGAAGGCGTAGAGTGGCGAATCGAGGACGACGGGCGTGGATTTGACGTACAGGCGGCTGCAGAAGGAAGTTCGCTTGGGCTGGTCGGGATGCGCGAACGGGCGTCCGTGTGGGGTGGGGAGTCACAGATCGCCTCTACGCCTGGGAACGGGACGACCATTCTTATTCGCATACCGTACAAGGTGGCGCCACAATGATCCGAGTCGTAGTCGTAGACGACCACGCGGTCGTCCGCCAGGGAATCATCCGCATTCTGAACGCAAACACGGCAGTCGAAATCTCCGGTGAATTTTCCTCACTCGACGAGCTGACAACCTACCTCGCAACGAACACCTGTGATGTTCTCCTCCTGGACGTCAACATCAAAGGCCGGACCAGTCTTGAGACGCTGAAGAACCTCCGGGTCTCACACCCGGACGTTCGAGTTCTGGTCTTGTCGATGTACCCGGAGGAACAGTACGCACTCCGATTCATCAAGGCGGGCGCATCAGGCTACATGACCAAGGACGCGGCTCCAAGCGAACTCGTCAAAGCGATCACAAAGGTATCGGTCGGTGGGCACTATCTCTCCTCCGAGCTCGCGGAGTCGGCACTCTTTGGAACGGCAACTGAGAACCCGCATACGAGCCTCTCCGACCGGGAGTTCGAGGTGATGCTCGCTATCGCGCGTGGGAAGCGAATCAGAGAGATCGGAGCCGATCTTGGTCTCAGTGAGAAGACGGTGAGCACCTACCGAACGCGGATTGTGAAGAAGCTCTCGTGCGAGTCGAATGCCGACATCGTCGAGTACGTCCGCCAGCACAACCTCCTCGCCTGACATGTAGGCAAAACTCCTACACGATTTGTAGAGAATCCCTGATCGATCCCGCTCACCCGAACCCGTACACTTGGTCGCGATCAAGGAGAGCGTGGATTAAGGACGATGGATTCGATACGACCCCACATTGGCGACAAACTAAGCGTTGCAATCGTTGAAGACTCACTGCCACTCCAGAGGCGCCTCGCGGCATTGATCCCGCAGGACGGAACAGCAGAGGTTGTGGCGTTCGCGGCGACCGTGTTCGACGCGGTGCAGTTGGTCTGGGACCGAACGCCTGACGTGGTTGTCCTGGATTTCCAATTGCCGGATGGCACGGCGCTCGACGTGCTCGAATCGATCGAGGAGAAGTCTCCTCACCCGCGGATCATCGTCCTGACCAACTACCCGGAGCCGATCTACCGGACAAGATGTCTCGATGCGGGCGCGGATCAGTTCCTCGATAAGTCGACCGAGTTCCATAAACTCACCGACGCGATTCGGCAGGTAGGCGCAACTCGATAGGGAGGAGACGTGCAGCAATACACCAACGAAGACGATCTGTTCCTCGTGGACGATGAAGCAGAGAACGAAGCAGAAGACAAGCATCTCTTGTTCAAGCTGGGGGCGGAGGAGTACGGGGTACCGATCGATCGCGTTCAGTCGATCGAAGAATTGCAGCGCATCGTCGCGGTCCCGGACATGCCGGTCTACGTCAAGGGCGTAATCAATCTTCGAGGGAGAGTCATCCCCGTTGTAGATCTAAGGCTGCGGTTCGGAATGGCAGAGCGCGCATATGACGATCGAACCTGCATCGTGATCATAAAGGCCGAGGGCCGGGTCGTGGGTCTGATCGTGGACACAGTCAGCGAGGTTCATCAGATCCCGGCCGGGAGCATTCAGCCGGCGCCGGAGTTCAAGAGTGGCTCAGGGTCGGAGCAGTTTGTCACTGGCCTTGGAACAGTCGAGGG
>JANQQY010000587.1 GCA_028284845.1 Spirochaetales bacterium | reverse complement strand
CCATCCTCAAACTAGCAGAGACCTAGTAGACCTCTGTCTCCCGTTCTATCTTCTTTTTCACCTCTTGTGCGAAGGCGCGCGAGATCTGACGCGCGAGATTGTCCGTCTGTCCAAGCTCCAGATAAGCCGAGTACTCGGCGTCAATTCGGTCCACGAACGCTCCATGGCGGCCGGCCGTCTCAACCAGCCGTTCTCGCGCACCTCGCTGCTCATCACGTGCAAAGAGGATCGCCGCACGGACGTCGACTGCCGCCTTCGCCTGCGACAGGAAGTCACCGGCGAGTTTGTTGATCGGGAGTCGCAGCAGAATGTGTTGCGGCTGGGTTGAGAGTGCCGTCTTTTCTTCCTGCGCAAGTTGATCGTAGTTCCGACGAATGCTCGCGAAGATCTCCTCTGAAGACTTCTTGAAGTTAGCCGCGATGGGGGGGCGCTTGTCGGCCGGCGTACGAACCGTGACTTCTTTGAACTGTGCCAACTCCCGAGAGTACCGGGAAAGCTGCATCAAAATGTTCTTCACCGGCTGCTTCAATCGCAGATCGGGCTCAGTCTTTACCCTCTCCTGCACCTCGGCAATGATCTGCTTGATGTCGGTCTCCGAGTCGGATGCCGGTGCGTCACTCTCGCGGTGATGGTCGCGTATAACAATGGTGCCATCCGCCATCTGTCGCTGGATCGTGCAGACATATGCGTAGACACCAAAATAGGAGGCGATGCCCAGTATCTGGGCGGAGCTGAGGCTTCGAAAGCGGGCGTCCTCAAGAGCCCTGAACGCTTCATCCGCGAGTGATTGCTTGTACTCGACCATCCCGCGCTCTACGGCGAGCTCAAGTGGTTCGACCTGCGCCGCGAGAACTTCGCGCTCGAGCTGAAGCGCCTCTGCCCTACCCTCAAGGTCACGCCCCGGCGCCTCGAACGCCGCCCAATCGCCTTTCGCGCGGCGGCTGTGATCGCTCATCACTCCTCCTTCTGCGAAGATACTACATGCACGTCCTTGATGTGAGGGAGTCGGCCGGTGGCCGAATGACCGGCCTCATCATCTTCTGCCCACCGCGCCGCTCTGCGAACGTTACGGAGCGCAAGTACAGTAACTCTTTCTATTTTCAACACTTACAAACCATTCAAGAAAAGGGCTTTCAGCTTGACACCCCATTTTGGCTCGGCTATACTACCCCACAAATCCTAAGATTGGGGGGTAGACCTCAGGTCGTTGACCTGATCCCCTAAAGCTTCAAGGAGGAACTCTAATGAAGAAGCTGAGTATTCTTATTGCTCTGCTCGTCGTTGCAGCGTTCGGCTTTGCACAGGAAGTTGCGTTTGACGGCGAAGCAACCCTGACCGTCGGTTTCGATCTTGACACCGAGCAGTTTGGTTTCAAGAACGAGGGTAGCGCTGACTTGAGCGTGACGTGGGCGTTTGACGATGCAAGTGCTGGTGGAACCGGTGCATTTATCAATCTGACCGACATGCAGTTGGCCTTTGATTCCGAAGAAGACGACATTCGCGTCTTTGACACGGCTGACATTGAGGCCGGCCTCATCTTTGCTCCGCTCACGATCACGATCTACGATGCTCCAGACCTCGCGTTTGACAACGCTGAAGGTTTCGAGTTCACCCCGGACGATCCGGATGATCCTCTGAACGTTGTTGACCCTGCCCTCAGCGCGGCAAGCATCGAAACTGCTGCTGGTGCGGACACAGTGTCGTATGAAGTGCAGGCAGTAGCGACTGGTTCTGCTGCACCGGCTGACGCGGTTGGGTCTGGTCCGATCGACTCCGATGCAACGAACGACTACTACTTGGTTGCAGTCACCACTGCCGGCGATGCTGCTGTGTCCGGTTCGTTCCAGGGCATCACCATCACCGCTGACGTTGATCCTGTGAGCGTCACACTCATGGTCGCTTCTGACGGTACCTGGGTCGAAAACACTGAGAACGCAGTTGCATTCGGTGCGGTTATTGGCGCAACGATAGATCCTCTCAGCGTTGAAGCTGGCGTGATCTACGGTCCGACCTCTGACGCAGATCTAGGCGCAACTGTTGGTGTGAGTGGAACGTTTGGTCCTGCCAGTGTAGACATTGGCTTTGACCTCTTCGTAGAGGACTACGATGCAAGCGTCGAGATTGGACTTGATCTTGGTGTCGCAAGCGTTACCTCGCTGACCTACCTCACCGGTGGAACTGCAGACCTCGAGATGTACGAGCAGGTCGTTCTCGATGCCAGCGCGGCTGTTGAAGGTCTGACCTTCGTCAACACCACGCAGCTCGATCAGATCCTCGGAACCGACACCCTTGGCTGGTACAACGGTACCGACCTTGCGTATGACCTCGGCGGCATCAAGCCATTCGCACTCGTCGAACTCTACGACACGAATGCTGCAGAACTCGATCTGGACCTCGAGATTGGCGTTGAGCTGACCGGTCAGATCGAACTCACCACTTTCACTCTCAAGTGGGAAGCGGACAGCCTCCTCGTTGCAGAGAGCCTTGGTGCAGTGACGTTCGCCACGAACATCGCTTACGAGTAATTGTAGCAAACCATGTTCATGGAAGGGGCTCGCGTAAGCGAGTCCCTTTTTTTGTCTTTGAAGGAACGGCTTCTCAGGACAAGGTAGCTGTCCAGTTATGTGTGTGCATTCTGCGGACTCGACAGTGGCACAGCAGTGTGTGCTGACTTCAATTCCATCTTCAGACAAGAGAGCCAAGCAGGCGAATGGATCACTCGTCGCGATTGTGTTCAGCGTACTTTGCAGGGATCGTTCTTCAGTGGATGCTCTATTGACGAACGGGGACCAGCAAGGGCTGGAGTTCTAAAGGCCTCTCAGCGCCCGAATGCGAACAAATATTCTCTGCCATGAATGCCCAGACCATTCGCAGTCCATCCGGCTTCGTGCGAATTCTGCATTGTTTCCTGAATCGCGCGGCCCTCGTTCGTTGTGAATGTCAGGAGACCTTGCTGATTCGCTTGTCCCCAATCCACAAACAAGTACCAGATCCGATCTCCTTCATCGCTTACTCCCCACAGAGTGAAACCCTGATCTTCGAACGATGAGAGAGCGCTTTGGAGTGCGGTTGGAGTCTTGGGAGTTGCATGAATCCGCCAACCGGACATTGTGAGGTTCGTGGCGATCCAGATAACTGAAAGAACATCACTATGCATGGTGATGTCCATTGGCAAGAACCCCCGTCGAAGAATCTCCGCAAAGTCGGACTCGATACGAGAAAGGTCGGTGTGGTTAGTCAGCGTCCATCCAGCTGTCTGGGTATCGGCATTACGGAAGAGCAGCGCAGTTTCGGCATCAGGCTCGATCTCGATCCCAACCGGTACGTATCCCCGGCTCATGAGCTCAGTCACTTCGGCCTGATTGATTCCGTCGGCCGCAGAGTAAATCTGCATAAGCCATGGGCTCGAGAGGATGGGAGTCGCTTCCTGTCCAACCAGGAATGAGGCCGGAAATACATAGACAGCGATCAGGATGAGACGAGTCAGGCGCGAGTTCTTCATTGTCCAGAAATATAGACCCGCGAGTGTCCGGCGCACAGCATCACGTTCACCCTGGTCCTGGAGATCGTTTAGCGCACGCACCCCAGATAGACCATGCTGTTGTCGATTGCCAGTGAATGCAGCTGCCACCCTTGTTCGATGATTGACGAGGTGGCCTGTTCCAGGTCTGTTCTTGAACCTGGATCGAAGGCAAAGACAGCGCTTGCGTATGTCCGTTCGCTGACTCGGACGAAGAGATACCAGGCGAGAGACTCGTGGATACTGAAACCCCAGAGTGCGAAACCTTGACCGCCGTAGTTGCGAACGGTGCGACGGCGGTCTGCATCATCATGTCGTGCGGCATGCAGTCGCCACGACTCGATTTCCAGATCTGTTCGGGTCCACAGGACGGCAATCACATCGCCTGTGCGAGCGATGTCCGCTGGTGCAAATCCGTCGTCAATCTCCGCCTGAAGATCGTTTTCGAGGGTGTTCCAATCGTCGTAGACCGACACCTTCCACGAAGAGGAGTTGGCCTGTGCGGAACCGGTCAGCAAGACGAGGTCCGTCCCTGAGGTGAACTCAATTCCTACCGGCGGTGAAGAAGACGGCTGGTCGTACATGAGGACATCGTCGCCAGTCCTCCCATCAAACGGAACGGAATGCAACTGCCAGGCGGTCACTGACTGAGCCTGGATCCCCGTCGTAACCACTGCGATCACGAGCAGTGAGATCGTTCGTTTCATGTAGAGCTCCTGAGTCCTCTCCAACCCGAGTTCCCAAGCAGGTTCCCAAGTCGCCGCGTAGTATATGCAGATCATCCCACATCGGGAAGGGCCCGCTCGGTTGGGAAGGAGGAACAATGAATGATCTGAACTCTGTACTCGTTGAAGGCAATCTGACGCGTGACCCGGTTCTTGCGAGCACGCCGAAGGGCACTCCGGTTTGTAATTTCTCTGTCGCGTCGAATCGGTACTTCCGCGTCGAGAACGAGAAGCAAGAGGAGGTCTCGTTTTTTGATGTCGAAACGTGGAGCAAGCTCGCCGAACGGTGTGGTGACGAGTTGCACAAGGGCAGGGGCGTGCGAGTGGTCGGACGCCTCAAACAAGATCGATGGCAAGACAAAGACGGCAATCCTCGGTCGCGGATGAAGATCGTCGCTGAGCACGTGGAGTTTCGCCGCCCGAGGAAGAGTGAGTCGGACGAATCTGAGTCAATCGAGGAGCCGGAACTTGAGGTGACCGACGAGGCTGCGGTTCCCGTCTTCTAGCGCTTGACGAGTCGCTGTGGGGACGGTAGAGTCATTCCACGATGACGATTACACGTGATTCAGCACGTTTCACGAATTGGTGGTGGGCCTAGAGAAGGTCCCGGTATACCGTCGACCTGAGAGAAATCCTGGTCGCGGGTTGCATGAGCCGCGCGTAAGCGCGGCTTTTTTTGTCTGTAGCTGGAGGAGACGTGGCTCGAGAAGACACCATCATAAAAATCCTACCGGGTGAACGGTTTACGCCGTTTGGGCTGGCTCAGAAGCTCGGCGCGAAGGCGATGCTTGAGTCCTCCTCGTTCCACAAAGGCAGGGAACGCTACTCTCTGTTGATGGTGCGAGAAGCGTTCTGTCTTGAGCAACGGGCAGATGAGATTGTGCTTCAGAGCGACCGCCAACGCCGAGTCGTGCGAAGCGAGGCAAAGGACATCCTCGATGTGCTTCTCTACTTTGGAAATCAGCACACCCAACCTCACCAGGACTTCCCCTTTCCTGCGGGAGGGATTGGATTCCTCTCGTTTGAGTTCGCGAGGTTCTGTGACACGATTCGGATTGCTCACAAACCAGACAATCTGTCGCTGCCCGATGCGTGTTTCCTCTTTGGGCACGTCTTTGTCGTCTTTGATCACTACACAGATCTGATCTACCTGATTGGTCTCAACTACGATGAGCACGAGATCGATCTGGAAGATGCGCTCTCTGCTGTGGAAGCGAGAATCAAAGACCTTGATTTCACCTATCTTCAGCCCGATGATCGATCGTACGAGGTGACGATTCCGAACGATACGGACGATCGGAGCCGCTACGAGCGCGGGGTGAACGAGATCAAAGACGAGATCGTTCGTGGCAACCTGCTACAGGCAGTCCTCTCTCGACGAGTCGAGGTGAAGACTGAGATACCGGCCTTCGAGGCCTATCGACGACTACGAACCTCGAATCCGTCTCCCTACCTCTTCTACATCGACTTTGGCGGATATGAGCTCTTTGGCAGTTCACCGGAAGTCCACGTCAAGGTCAAAGATGGCCATGTTACGATTCGGCCCATCGCCGGGACTCGAAGGCGCGGAGCGAACAACGACGAGGATCTCGCACTTGAGCGCGAGTTGCTCGACGACCAGAAAGAGCGCGCCGAGCACCTCATGCTCGTCGATCTGGCGCGCAACGATATTGGACGCGTTTGTGCGCCGGGAAGCGTTGAGGTCACCGCGTCGTTCGTCGTCGAGAGATACAGCCATGTGATGCATATCGTTTCCCAGGTCGAAGGAGCTCTACAGGGAGACAAGGGCGGGCCGGATCTCGTCCGGGCAACGTTCCCGGCCGGTACGGTGAGTGGTGCGCCGAAGATTCGGGCCATCGAGGTACTCGATCGAATCGAGCCGGTTTCGCGTCGTTTCTATGCGGGACTTGTTGGCTACATGGAGCCCGGCGGCGACCTCGACACTTGTATCACCATCCGAAGCGCATTCAAGCGCGACGATCGGCTCATTCTTCAGGCTGGCGCAGGCATCGTCTACGACTCGAAGCCCGAGCGAGAGTTCGAAGAGACTGAGGAGAAGCTCGCGGCCCTCGCGCGGGCAATTGGACTGGAGGTATCGCCGTGATCGTTCTCATCGACAACTACGATTCATTCACTCACAATCTGTTTCAGTATCTCAGTGAGCTCACGGATGACGAGATCAGAGTCGTTCGAAACGACAAGATCACGGTATCTGAGATCTCCGCACTCGAGCCGCGGGCGCTTGTGATATCACCGGGACCCGGTCGCCCGGAAGAGGCAGGTATTTCCGTCGAGGCGATTCGGCACTTCGCTGGATCGATTCCGATCCTCGGTGTCTGCCTAGGGCTTCAGGCGATTGGGTACGCCTATGGGGCAGAGATCGTCCAGGCAGGCCGGATTGTCCATGGAAAGGCCGAATCGATCACGCTCGACGGACGCGGGCTCTTCCGGTCGATCGCGAACCCATCGGTGTTTACCCGCTACCACTCGCTCG
>JANQQY010000581.1 GCA_028284845.1 Spirochaetales bacterium | reverse complement strand
AAGCCGGTGTGAACCCGACCACGATCGTCGGCGCGCGTTCCTCTTGAGGCATCCCTGAGGGGCGACGCGACAGTGCACGGCGTCGGGGATCGCGCAGGTCGATACCTCCGTCCCTGCTACTCGAGCGACGCGCGTCTGACGTGCCGTACCCGGCCATTCCGGCCGGCCTTCTACGTAGAGATCTTGATCGACGATCAGAAGATCGTGACGCGTGAGTGGTGGAAGAGGCGCGGATAGTCGGAGTCGGCGTATCATAGGATCCCCTGGAGAGAACCGAGGAGAAGCGGTCGGACAAAGGCGAGCGCGAAGACGACAACGGATGCCCCGGCAAGGGCGGAGAAGGCCGGTTCGCATGCCGACCCGAGCGCGGTGATCGTTCGCTCGAGTCTCGCCCACGTCTCCCGCTCCCACAGTCGCGCCGCGCGCACAAGGTCGCTCCCTGCTGCGACCCGGCCGAGCATTCGCGAGAAGCCGGGGAGCGCCGAGCTATTGAGGTCCGGCTGTACGAACCCGCCTTCGATTGACTCACTCGCCCGCTCAAGGGCCAATGCGGAGGCCTCAAGCGAGGCGTTCCGTGACGCCTCCCGGAGCGACGGAACAAGCATCTCACCCCCACGCACCATGAGCCATGTTGTGGTGGCGCACCTCCACCGGTCGGCTGCTCGTTCGAGCCCACCGACGAGCGGCATGCGACTCAGGATGAGTGACGCTACACGATCCCCGCGCCGGCCGCGAGCAACGAGGAAACCGGCACCCACCAGTGTGAGCGCCACCACTATGATTCCGCTTCCAAGAAGGCGTCGCGTAATGGCCAGGAGATGATCAAGGAGGGCGGCATCAAAACCGGGGAGTGAGCTTGAGGAGATCAACGAGAGGAAGATCACAAGCATCACTGGGATAAAGGCCGGGTAGATCGCCGCGCTTATCGCGCGCTTACGTAGCGTTCTGATCCGTTCCGAGTAGGACCGAGCAGACGCCAACGCTTCAACGACCGAACCGCACCGCGATCCAGTCGCCAAGAGTGCGGTCCGCGTCGACTCAGCGGGGCGGCTCGTTGCTTCAATCGCCGAGGCGAGGGATGCACCATCATCGATGACGCTCGTGACATTTGTCGCAAGATCGCGGACAGCGGACGACCCGGCTGACTGCATTGTCGCGACGGCATCGGCGAGCGTCAGACCGGCACGCATGAGCTCCTCGATCGATTCGAGAAACTCCGCGAGCGTAGCGCTGGAACACCGGTTCACCGCCGGCCACCTTCGGAATGGATCGTGAACCGACCGGTTCGACCGGCCCATCCCGACCCGCGGCAATCCGGACACTCTGAACGTTGGACCGTGCAGTGACAGCGCATACGAACAAGCCGCTGCGAGACGAACAGGGCTTTTACCCCGGAGAGTGGTCGATCGGATACTCCCAAATCCGCGAGCCGACGCATGGCGCCGTCGGCGGAGGGTGCGTGCAGCGTTGCCATGACGAGATGTCCCGTGTGCGTCGCGCGGACCGCGAGACGTGCCGTCTCTTCGTCTCGGATCTCGCCAACGAGAATGACGTCCGGGTCCTGCCGCAAGGTGTTGCGGAGCAGGCTCCCAAAGGTCAGGCCAATGCGCTCGTTTGTCTGAATCTGCTGGACCTCCGGAAGGCGGTACTCTACCGGGTCTTCAATCGTGACGATCTTCCTGCCTGAACCGTACAGACGCCGGATCATTGCGTAGACGCTCGTCGTCTTTCCGCATCCGGTCGGTCCGCACACGGCGATCAACCCACTTGTCTCGTGAATCGCGTCGTCGACAATTGCAAAGTGATCGTCCGACATTCCCAATTCGTGGAGCTCGAACTCTCGCTCTCGCTTGTGGAAGAGACGAAGCACGAGAGACTCTCCGTCCATCGTGGGGACGGTAGAGAGTCGGACATCGATCGGCCCTGTTACCGTGGTCGCGCTGAAGCTGCCGTCGGTAGGGTGTCGACGCTCGGCAGCGTTTGCGCCTGCGAGCACCTTTGCGCGTGCAACCACCAGTGCAGCCTCCGACGGCGTCAAGTGGATCTTCTCTCGCGCTCCCACTATGCCGTCTACGCGATAGCGAAGTGACGTAGTGCCTCTGGCGGCCTCCAGATGAATGTCAGATGCCCTCTGAAGTACCGCCTCGTTGAGAATGAGATTGAGAAGGGTCGTGCCGGCCGCCGCATCGTTGATTCGACGCGCCTCCGCGACCTGACGCCGGTTGGTTCCGTGACTCTCGACGACCGTTCCGGATACCCGAGTCGCACGCTGCATCAGAAGCGTCAGCTCCTCATCGCGGACGATCTGGAATTGGACCCGTTTCGCATGATAGCTCTGTAGGAGCCTGGTGAGCGTGGTCGAGGCGGTGTGGCTCGAGGCAACCGTGCAGACCGATTCGTCCTCATCGACGAGCACAACCCGATGCCGTTCCATGAAGTTGGTTGAGTACCTCATCTGCCGGCCCTGGATGACGGCATATGCTCTTCCACCAGTTCGAGCGCCGTCGGCACCCGCAGAGTGGCGGCGGAAGGAACGATTGAAGGCAGGAGGAAGATCGACATCTCGGTCGTCTCCGAATGCATAGAGTGGGCACCAAAGATTCTTCTGAGGATGGGGATTCTTCCGATCAGTGGCATCGAGGTCGATGACGAGCCGCGCTCGTAGGAGGCAAGGCCGGACAAGACAATTGGTTCTCCCGGCTGCACTCGAACCCTCGTCTCCACCGATCGCTCGGAGGTCGTTGGCGGATTGGTACCTCCGGCGGCTGCCTCTCCTTGGCGAGAGAGTCCGGCCGAGACCACGACATCAATGCCGCCTGGTCCGGCCTCACCGGTAATCGAGACGAGGAGCCCCGATGTTAGCTCTCGTGTTATGCCGATGCTCGTATGTTCACCGGTGGTGGGGTCGGTCGATGCGTCTCGATACCGGAAGGTGTGAGTGTTTCGGAACTCGACCGGCGTGCCGCTCGTGGCGGTGAGCGTCGTGTCCGCGAGCACCTCCGCCTTGGAGCCGGCCATCGAGGCGGAGAGTCGCAGTGCGAACTCGTAGCCAAAGGCGGAGACGATGTCGAAACTGAGACCCAGTACCGCGCCGAAGCTTCCCAGAAAGGCCTGGCGGGAATCTGTTGTTGTGAGTCGATTCGAGATACCAGCTTCCCAGTCGATGCGCTCACTTTGCGACGACTCAACCACCAGTAGCTGATAGCGGATGACCGGATCCGGTCGATCCAGACGGCGTACGAGTTCGACCAGTCGCTCATATGCCTCCGCCGACCCGGTGTGGAGGAGAACCCTTGGGTCAGCTGTCTCCGCGAGTTCGCCGGCAACCGCGTTCCCGGACGTATGCTCGATGAACTCTCTCGCCGTTCCATGGGAGAGCGTAATCAGTCGATGCTCCGGCCTCACATCGATCAAGGTGATCCATGCGACCATCTCTGAAACCAGAGTGGAAGGACCTTCTATGACCACTCCATTCTCCAGTGCCGTCAAGGAGAGGCGAGTGAACCGGGGAGGGATCGTCCGCACGATATCGGCAGCAGTCGTCCACACCAGATCCTGGTGGACCGTTTCCCGTGATCCCCCCGAGGAGTCGATCTCTTCCAGGATGGAGATCACCCGATCGACATCAAAGGGTGGGCCGGTCAGTGAGATTAACCCGGTCGTCCGTTCAGTTCTGAGATCGACCTCCCCACGGATGCTTGGCGGCATGAGATCGACGAGCGCGCCCGCCTCCATCACCCGCGGACGAAAGATCTGCGTCTCGAGTCGGCGTGCAGCTCCGGATTGGTGCGTTGCGGGCATCACCACAACGACGCCTTCCTCGAGCTGTCCGTAGGCGTTGCCTTGCTCAAGCAGGTATTGAAGGAGGGTCTCGAACTCGAGATCGTGGTAGGCGAGGTTGGGGAGGACGAGATCAGGCGGGGCCAAGAGGTGGAGCGATCGAGTTGCGGAAGCGAAGAGCGCCTCGAGCGCATCGGCAAAGGTGGCACCGGTCGCATTTATGGAGTATCGATCGTCGGAGCGAACGACTTCGACCGGCGCGCTCAGACCGCTGGGATCCCAGGCGAACGATGGGTCGGATCGAACGATGCTGATCGCGCCGTCGAGCTCTCGGACGGAGTGACCGTGGATCGCTGTGCCAATGGCGCGTACAGCAGCCGGGCCGTCGACGCCGGACGCCACGTAGGAGACCTCAATGCCGGGTGGGACGCTGTGAATCACCGTCGTTCCGGATCGCGTCGCGATTGTGTTGAGCAGTTGCGATGCGTCCGCTCGTGGGGCTTCCACGTCAAGCGATCCATCTGATCGTACGATCACGGCGAAGCTTGAGACGCGATAGAACCCGTCGATCTCTTCCACGTAGAGACCCTGAGCACGCGCGAACTCGTAGAGCGCATCCGGAAAGCTTGTCGACTGGAAAAAGTACGAGGCAGTGCCGGACACGTCGCGCGCAACCGTGAGCGGAACCCCCACCGCCCGTGCGAGGCCGATCAGGATTGAGTCGACCGGTGCATCGATGAACTCGAGGTAGTCGATTGGCTGGGCGGAGAGCGGGAGGCTGAGTACGAGCCAGCCGAGGGACACGATGACACTACGTAAGGTGCGCAAGAATAGCTCCTGCCACGAGGAACGGGGCAAATCGAATACCCGCTTTGGAACTCGTCTCACGGTCGCCTGCTCGGACCGACTGAGCGTGGCTCGTCAAAGCTCCCAAGCATCCCGCCGCGACCGAGAACGCCGCGTCCGCCGGGCCAAGCATCATCCCAATACCAAGCGCGAGCCAGATGTCTCCGTCCCCGATCGACTCCGGCCGCCGGAGCGACGCGAGTACAAAGGCGGGCGCGACGGTCAGCATTCCGCCGAGCGCGCGGAACGGCGTCGCTCGATTCGCAGACGCCACAACAAGACCAATCAGCAGGCAGAACGCGATCGCTCCAACGCTCACGCTCCGGCTCCTGAGCTCGGTCGCTTGAACCCAGACAAGCAAGAAGAGAAGGGAGAGCAGGATGTTTGAGTGAAGCGAGGCGAGCGTTCCGTCCGTCGGCAGATTGATGAAGAGTTCCTGGACCCGCATATCACATCGGACGGCCGCCCTGATGCTCGTGCTTTGGATCTTCCTTGCCGGATGCGGATCGTTGGCCACACCTCCCGTCGCCTATCTGGACGCGTGGCTGGTGACCGGAGACCGTAGTCCGTTCCATCAGAGCCGCGGCCTCTACCTGGAGATCCTGAACACGTCGGATCGCCCCATCCTCGAAGTGGAGGTTGCGGCCGATCTCTTTGTCACAGGCGAGGAGACGCGAAACGACGACCCTCGAGGGTTGGCATCGCACGCGTCCGTTCGAGTCGAACCTGGCGATACAGCCATCCTGTGCGTGAATCTCGATCGGGTTCCGAGCGACCTGGAGCCCGGTCGTATTCGAGTTGAACGAGCCGTCCTTGATTCCGGTGAGGTCTGGACAAACTCCGGGCTCCATATCTACGAAGGAGAGGTCCGATGACGCGGCTGGTTCGGATCACGATCGTTCGCATGGGTGTGCTCGCACTTGTTGTTGCGGCGGTCACCGGTTGTGGCGGCGTGATCACCACACCCCTCACCGCACTCCGTGCGGACGCCGATCATGTCGTCTGTTTCTATCTCTGCGGCGACGCCGGACTCGAGCCGCAGGTCGACGCGATAGTAAACCGGCTCGAGCTCGCCGATCGGTCGATCGTGGGCCCACGTGCGAGGTCGGTCGAGCTGCTCGCCCTTCGTGACGGCAGCAACGGTTCAACGCTCTTCCGCGTCATCGCCGATCAGACCGGCTCTCCAGATCACACCTCCTACGTCGAGGACCAGTGGGAAGAGAGCCGACCGATGGGTGAGAGTGACACGCTTGCCGACTTCCTCGACTACGCCGTGACGACCTTCCCCGATGCCGAGATCACCCTCGTCCTCTTTGGCGCCAGCCGCGGCTACTCCGGGCTCTGCGAGGACCTCTTTCCCGAGTCTGATCTGCTTGAGAGCGCCGAACTCGCTCGAGCGCTCCAACGCGTCGCTCCTCTCTCTGTCGTCCTCGATGGCGGGTTCACGGCCTCGATCGAGACGGCATACGAGATCGCGCGGAACGCACCGGCGGTCCAAACGCTCCTTGCCGCCCCTGGGGCAGTACCTGCGGAGGGGTGGCCGTACGCCGCGGCGGTCGAACGGTTTGCATCCGGTGAGGCTCCGACGTTCGCTGACGCCCTCATTGATGAGAGCGAACGAGCCGGACTGCATCGGCCCTGGCTGGTGGAGCTTTCTGAGATCGGGCCTCTTGCAGGCGCATTCGGGGCGCTGAGTCAGAGTCTCGCGGATCTTGCCCACGATGCGCCGGCACGGATTGAGCTCCGGCGAACACTCTTCTACGACTTGGACGACTACTACGCGACGCCTGGAAACCTGCAGCTATCGATCGGAAGCCTCGCGACCACCATCGCCGACCGATACCCCGAAACCGCTGACGATGCCGAACGGGTACGGCAGGTGCTCGAGCGAAGCGGCCCGCTCACCGTCCACTTCATTCCGCTCCACGAGGACGGTCGTGCTGCGAGCGCGCATCACGACGACTACATGGCGCAGCCGATGTCGGGTGCTCAGCTCCTGTTCGTGAATGACTATCCGTGGGCGCCGAACCTCATCGACGGCTCCGGGCTCCTCTACCGGCTCTTCTATGAGGACGCCGGCTGAGCTTGCCCGACGTTCCACGCGCGCATAGTTTCAGCGGATGGTTCTCTACTATCCGCAGGGTATTGCGCTGCACCAGTTTGGAATCGAGATTCCCGTCGTGCCCGACCGGTCAAAGCTCGTCCTTGATGCGATCCTCGCTGATGCGGACCGGGCGTCGCGGAAGGGCTTCTGGCTGATCGAGCCCGACGGTACGCGCATTGGCCGAGAGGATCTCGTTCGCGTGCACTCCGAGGCCTATGTCGACGATGCGCTGGCGGATTCGGCCGGAGCCGAGCGCCTCATGCTCGAGGTGTTCGAGCTTCTCGATGAGAACGGAGAGCACTACCGCTACGACCCTGCGAGCGCGGAGCGGCCCCTCGCCGAACTGCTGGACGACATTCTTGTATGGACCGCCGGCTCGGTCCAGGCCGGCGGCGAGGCGCTCGACCGAGGAATGTGCTACTACCTTGGCGGAGGGGCACACCACGGCCATTTCGACTTTGGCCACGGCTTCTGCGCGTGCAATGACATCGTGGTGGGGATCCGGCATCACCAGGCAGCCGGTCGAATTCGATCCGCATGGGTGATCGATACCGACGCACACAAGGGCGACGGTACCGCCGCTCTCACCGCTGCCGACCCCACCATACACTGCTTGAGTATCCACATGGCCGACGGATGGCCGCTCGATCTTCCGTCGACACGAGTGGGCAAACCTGCTCCCTGGCTCGTTCCGAGCACCGTCGATATTCCCATCGCGAGTGGTGAGGAGTCTCACTATTTCGACCGCCTCGAGGCGGGTCTCGCGACCCTCGCCCAGCGATCAGCCGAGGCAGGAGTAACCACTCCGGATCTCTGTTACGTCGTCTCCGGGTCTGACCCGTACGAGTACGATGAGCTGCCGTCAACAAGCGGACTCCGGCTCTCGCTCGACCAGCTACTTGAACGAGACCGGCTCGTGCATCGGTTCCTCAAGGAGCGATCGATTCCGCAGGCCTGGCTTCTGGCCGGTGGCTATGGAAAACGGGCCTGGGAACCGTTCGCGACCTTCGTTTCTTCTCTGGTATAAGCACCACCGGCCGTCTATAGTCGAGGGAGTATCCCCGAATAGAGGTCCCCATGAGTAAGACGCCAGGGTTTCTTCGCGGCCTTCGTACAGTGATTTGGCCGGTATGTGTAGCTCTGCTCTTAGCCACACTCGGCTGTGTGGCGACGAGCGACAGTTCCGCTCCCGACCCTCGTGTCGTCGAGGCGTTCACCTCCGGCGAGATCTCTCGATGGAGCCCGATCAAGGTCGTCTTTGCCGCGCCTATTGGTGGCGAGGCCGGGACGCTGGCGCCATCCGGAACCATCGAATTCTCGCCGCGGATCCGGGGTGAGGCGATCTGGAGCGACCCGTGGACTCTGGAGGTCGTTCCGGAGCAGCCGCTTCGCGCAGGCCAAGAGTATGTCGCGAAGGTCGCTCCGGCGGATTCACCCGCCTTCTCGTTTGATTTTCTCGTCATTGCGGAGGAGATCGATGTGGAGCCTGAGGGGCTCTACATCGTTGAGCCGCGTACCCCGGACCTGATGGAGTTCCGCGCCACCCTCAGCTTCTCCGATGTGATGGAGCCGGCTGAGGCGCTCGAGGTGCTCTCCGTGACCCAGGAGGGCGTAGAGCTCGACTTTGCACTCGACGGTTCTGCTCCGGCAAGACGGTTTGCCCTTCGAGTCCCCAATGTCGCGCGACAAGCGGCAGAGAGCGAACTGATCGTGAAGTGGAACGGAGGCCGGACCGATCTCGCGAGAGGCGAAATCAGCCAGCACGTGCCGCCTCAAGACTCGTTCGAAGTCATCTCAATCCGGTCAGTCGTCGACAATGAGCAGTACGTCGAAGTTCTCTTCAGCGAGCCTCTGGACGAACGACAGAATATCGACGGACTGATCTCCAGCGATCAGGTGCCCGGCGTAGACATCGCAGTTCGCTCCAACCGCGCGCGGCTCTACACGGCCGGAGAGTGGCCCCAGCTCGCGTCGATCCTCGTCAGCGCACAGATCCGCAGCAGCATGGGCCAACTTCTCGCGCAGGCCGTCACGCGCCAAGTCGCCTTCCCGAGCGAGCTGCCGCGGGTTCGCTTTATTGGTGACGGTGTGATCATCCCCACCAGTCAAGGAACCACCGTGCCTATCGAGACCATGAATCTCAACGCGATCATGGTCGAGGCAATTCAGGTGTATGGGAACAATATCCACCAGTTCCTTCAGGTCAACCGCCTCGACGGATCGGGGGAGTTGCAGCGAGTGGGCGAGGTCGTCTGGCGCAAGATCGTCGATCTCGATTGGGACGACCGGAATACCGATCGCTGGACGCGCTACGGGCTCGATATCTCGCCGCTTCTGGGGAACGACCCGGATGGCCTCTATCAGCTTCGGATCACCTTCCGCCGGCCGCACATTCAGTATCCCTGTGCAACTCCGGCCGAAGAGGATGCTTCCTTTGACGACTTCGGCTCGGGTCCGGATGACAGTGAGTCGAGCAATTGGGACTTCTGGGACAGCTTCCCTCAGTGGCAGTTCAGGCGCTTCCGATTGGATCCTTGTCACCCGGCATACTACATGCGGTGGAACGATCACAACGTCTCCGTCACTCGCAATGTCATGGTTTCGAACGTCGGCGTTCTTGCGAAGGCCGGACAGGACGGAGTTCTCACGGTTGCGGTAAGCGATCTCAGAACGACCGACCCAATCCAGGGCGCATCGCTTCGCCTCTACAACTACCAGCAGCGCGAGCTCAGCATGGTTCGCACCGACCGAGAGGGCCTCGCGGAGATCGATCTTGGCAATGACATCCCCTTCTTCCTCCTCGCCGAATCGCGGGATCAGTACGGGTATTTGCGACTCGACCAGGGCAGTTCGATACCGCTCACCAACTTTGATATCGCCGGGGCATCGATTGCCGGCGGCATCCAGGGCTTCATCTACGGTGAACGTGGTGTCTGGCGTCCGGGTGATGACATCTATCTCACCTTCATCCTGCACGATCCCGCGGACAATCTGCCGGACGACCATCCGGTCCGGTTCGAGATCTACGATCCATTTGGGAAGCTGACCCAATACCAGGTCCTAACCGAGGGCACGGGTGGCATGTACTCGTACGTCGCGCGAACAAATGTCGACGCACCCACCGGGACCTACTCGGCTCGCGTGGTCGTGGGCAATCGATCGTTCTCGCATCCACTCCGCATTGAGTCGGTGGTCCCGAACAGGCTCAAGATCGGCCTGACCTTCGATGGTGAGCCCGACTATCTCGCGAACGGTCGGGTGAGCGGCCAGCTCGAGGGTACGTGGCTCTACGGGGCCATCGCACCGAATCTCGATGCCGACATCCGGGCCAACTTCACACCCATCGCGACAAGCTTCCCCGAGTACGAGGAGTACACCTTCGACGATCCCGCACGTGATTTCTATGCGGGTGAGCAGACGCTTTTTGAAGGGCAGTTGGATGACCGAGGTCTAGCGCAGTTCTCAACAAACCTCGACATCGATCGCGCCCCAGGGAAGTTGCGAGCCGATCTGACGACCAGAATTTTCGAACGATCCGGAGGTTTCAGCACCGAGTACAGCTCGATCGAATTCCAACCCTACGACCAATACGTGGGAATTAGAACGCCACGTGGCGACGCAGCCCGTGGGATGCTCCTTACAGACATCGATCACACCGTTGATATCGCTCTTGTCGATCAGGACGGCGAGCCGGTTCGCAGCGGACGCGTGACGGCTGAGATCTTCAAGATTCGCTGGCGCTGGTGGTGGGAGACCGATCCGGAGAACCTCGCGGCCTATGTCTCGCAGAGCTCGCTCCAACCAATCCATCAGGACACCGTCTCCGTACGGAATGGCCGCGCCACCTGGGACTTCCAGATTAACTATCCCGATTGGGGGCGCTACCTCATTCGCGTTCGTGACGAGAATGGGGGCCACTCTACCGGCAAGGTCGTCTACATCGATTGGCCCGGCTGGGCCGGCCGCGCACAGGACGAGGGGCCCGGCGGCGCCTCGATGCTCGTTCTCCAGCCGGAGAAGCCGAGCTACAACGTTGGGGAGCAGATCAGTGTCCAGCTCCCAGTCAGTGATCAGGGGCGCGGGCTCGTGACGGTTGAATCACGAGGCCAGATCATCCTCGCGGAATGGATCGACGGACAGGGGCCGGACACACGGTTCACTTTTACGGCCACTCCTGAGATGGCTCCCAATATCTACGTCCATGTCAGCTACCTCCAGCCGCACCTGCAGACTGCGAACGACCTGCCCATCCGTACGATGGGCGTCGTTCCAATCCTCGTGGAGGATCCGGACACCAGGCTTGAGCCGGTGATCACGACCGCCGATGTCTACGGGCCCGGCGAGACGGTAACGATCAGCGTCAGCGAGGCGAACCGCCAGGGGATGGCCTATACGGTCGCCATCGTTGATGAAGGACTCCTGGGTCTCACGCGCTACTCGGCGCCCGATCCTCGTGACCATTTCTACCAACGGCTTGCGAGCGCCCTGTCGAACTGGGATCTCTACGACTTTGTGGCGAACGCCTTTACCGGTGACCTCGCGACGCTCCTCGCTATCGGCGGTGGCGGCGAAGGGGACGACGGCGGTCGTCAGGACGCCAACCGCTTTGATCCCGTCGTTGAGTTCATCCCGCCGACGCAACTCCGACCCGGCGCGACCAACACCCATGAGATCACGATACCGCAGTACTTCGGTGCGGTGCGGGTCATGGTCGTTGGCGCGAGCGAACGCGCATTCGGCGCCGCGGAACAGGAGGTGCCGGTAACGCAGGACGTCATGGTTCTGGGGACCCTGCCACGCGTTCTTGGTGTTGAGGAGGAGATCGAGGCACCTGTCACCGTCTTTGCGCTCGACCCTGAGGCGGGGCTTGTGAGCGTGGAGGTGGAGACCGAAGGACCCATCGAGGTCGAAGGTCGAACCAAGGATTTCCTGCGCTTCTCTGAGCCGGGTGAACAGATTTATCGCTTCTCCCTCAGAACGACGGAGGAATCCGGGATTGGAACGGTTCGGTTTATCGCTCGCGGAGCGGGTACTGTTGCCGTGAGCGAGACGGAGATTGACGTCCGTGTCCCGGGTGCACCGGTCACCAGCGTCATTCCAGTCACGCTTCGGTCGAACCAGCAGAGTACCGTCAACGTGCGCCTCGACGGCGTTCCCGGCACCAATCAGGTGACGCTCGAGGT
>JANQQY010000566.1 GCA_028284845.1 Spirochaetales bacterium | reverse complement strand
ACTACGCTCTCGGATGTACGGCTTACCCCGGTGAGCGAGCATTTCACCGCTTACTCGGCGGTCTTTGTAACCAACGGCGCGTTGACCGTGCGCGACGTGGTGATCGACATAGATGGCCCAATCGCGCAGCCGCTCGTTGGAGTGCGAGTTACCGGCCCGTCGGCGGTCGTGGTAGAGGACAGCACGTTCAACTTGTTGCCGATCGGGAACGGCACCGAGAATAGCTTTCAGCAGATCACCGCGGTCTCGCTGGAGGTCGGTGTTAACGCGAGCGGTGACTTCGCCGCCCGCAGAAACACGATCAATTTCGCCGATGCTTTCGCTCACCGTGGATTCTTCATCAACACCGTATTGGACGCGGTGATCGAAGAGAACGACATCAACATTGGCGCTTCGCGCGAGGCGGACAATCTTGGGTCGAACGCGACAGGCGAAGGAGTCCGAGTCACCACGGTCGACAACATTGTGATCGCCAACAACACGATCGACATCGGTAACCACATCAACGCATACGGCGTACAGTTCGGCGGAAGCGCAATACTGGGCGGAGGATCCGGCAGTGTGACCGGGAACACCGGTTCGATCTCGCACGAGCAGAACCGTACCGGCATAGCTATCCTGGCTCCTACCGGACCGCCGGCGGGCTACGTTGAATCCGGGAACAACATTACGGTCACGAGCTACGACCGATTGACCCTGTAGATCTGCAGGGATGTGTGCATACGATCCCCGTCGTGTTGAGATCGTACCGCAACAAGAAGGCGATGATAGAGCTTGTAGATCGACCGGCTACTCCATAGGCGCACTCGAGCAGGACGGCTGATCTTGGATCGATTATAGGGCTATTCGCCCACGCGACGTTCTGCTCGGCGTCTGGCACTGCTCATGATATCGGGCCAGACAGCCAACAGGCGCCCGTACCGGAGACAGAGCGACCGAAGGAGTTCAAGCCGATCGGTGGTAGAGCCGGGGAAGTCGGCAGGCGCTACTTGGTCGGGATGGTCGATCAGAGCGGAGTAGGTCTCAATGGCACGTTCAAGATCAGTCGCCCAGTACGAGGGTTCATAGTGATACGTTTCGAGATTCGCCTCGATCCGTCTGACGATCGACCTCGCCGCACGCAACCAGCCGGTCTGAATCAGTTCGGCGAACTGACGGGGATCATGCGAGAGCTCGGCTATCTTGTCGGCGGCTGAGAGAAAACGATCGGCATCACCGCCGTGATCGGAAATGGCGATGTCCCGCCGAAAGGTCGCGAAGACGATGGGCAGTAGCTCGTTGGACTTGGGCATCAGGTCGTCGAGCCAACCGTCGCTAAACTGGCGCCGTGGATCAGGGCTATGATCGTAGGCGATCGGCGCATGGCCATAGTAGGTCGATGGATAGAGGACACGGGTGAGAGCGGCGAACAAGATGTCCTCGTTCCTGCCCACTGGAACGAAAGGAGGAAGAATGATCCTCTGATCGATGCCGAGAAAGAAACCGCCAAGGAAGGTGCCTTCCGTTACGGTGGGGACATTCGAGCATCGGAAGACTTCGCGGCTACGCTTCGCGGAGCGGTAGGTGGACTCATCGCCCAGAAACACTTCTCGCTCGTCCCCAACAGTCGAGAGCAGATACTTCGGTGAGTCCGATCCCAGGTCTCCAATCACCCCGGTTCCAGTTGCTCGAACAATGCCACCGCGGTCCATCAGGTCGGCGACCATGCGCGGTCGCACATCGCAGAGGTCTGCGTCATCACTGATGAGCGAACCGATAGAACGGCCAAGAAGGCTCGCGTGGTCGGCAAGAAAGTCGGCATCGATCTGCGGTCTCTCCCTCCACAACTCCTCGCGAGAAGGAAAGGGGTGGATCGTATCAGGCAGATACAAAGACGATAATCGGACATCGTTCGCGCCTGCATCAGGGAAGGCAGCACGACAGAATGCGTCGTCGTCTGTGAGGAGACTGAGGCCGACCGGACGGGCGAGAAGAGCGGCGTTCCGGTTCGCACCAATCGTTGGGCCGGGAATGTCCGGTTCCGAGAACAGGGCAAACACAATATCATCATGCGAAACCGTGCCACCGAGAGCGCGCTCGAGATCCGCGGCGAGTGCCTCTTTCTCGCGCCGCCCGAAGTGGGCGACCGAGTGCCCCTCGTTCGCGAGGCGGCCGAGCAGCGCGCGGGTTGACGCCACGCTCCGGGCGTCCTCGCTGTCATCGGAGACGACGATCTCGAGGGGGTGGGCGTGGCGCAGAGCATTGGCGGCAAAGCCTTCGACGCTCTTCGCAAGGCTCTCCGGCCTGTCCCGGGTGATCCAGATCTGGGACCGGATCCGCGGCGGGTCTTCACCCGGGTCAGATCTGCGTAGCGATGCGATGAAGTCCTTTCGAGTCACGATGATTCTCAAACGTCGAAGAGCCTGAGCTGCCTGATCCACGAGGGCTGCATTGGCGGATGGCCAGCCAATCTGAACAAGATGTTCCGCATGTCCCGCAGTCGTCCGGAAGCGATCTGTCTCAAGCGCGACGATTCCGAGCTCACTCCCCACTCGATGGAGCTCGCCATCGAGCGTTTCGATGAGGGCTACCCCGTCACGCTCCTGATGCACCTTTCTGCAGAGTGTGATCCAATCTGAAGCAAGACTCACCGGACTTCTAGTACTGCCCCCAGCCCGATACAGTCAGTACAAAGTCGTCGTCTTCGTCATCCGTCCGCAAGCGCACGGTGACGGAGAAGCTGATACTGGTGGTATACGTGAGGACAACTTCGAATGGTGCACTCTGGCCAGGATTAATCGGTGATGTGGGCTGAACCGGAATGGAGAAGTTGCCCGACTGGTCCGACCCGTCGGTGTCTTCAATGATCACCGCAGGGACTTGCGTCATCGCTATTGGGGCGTCACCGGTATTCGTGATGGTGAACTCAAGCGTCGAGGTGGCCGCAGACGAACCCCAGTCTACGATATCTCCTGACACCAGAGTCGAACCGACAGATGGGTCGGTGTAGTAAGAGGCGGTGGCGCCGGTGAGTTCGACGTTGAGAATCGGTCCCAGCACCGGATCCGGTTCGGGTTCATCAAGAAAGAGGAAACATCCACCGAATCCAACGAGAACGGCAACAAAGAGCACCGTCCAGATGACGGGTCGAGGCGTAGCCTGAACGGTCATGGAATCCCCCTACTCATGACGATACAAATCGAGACTAGCGCATCCTCTGAGATAGGTCAATCAGGTCCGTCGTTACGCCGGCGACAGAACCCTCGACTTCCGCACGATGTCCCAGGAGTGTTTGGTCATTACCTTGGTGTCGATTGCCCGGACGGTAGTGTGCTGCCGTGATTGTCTCTGGTCGTCATCTCTGGGGAGCGCGCCATAACCACGCCCGTTACTCTCCCCCAGGCACAAGCGCGTCAATCCGTTCTTGCAGCTCATCAGAGGGTCTTTGGCTGAACACGTTGCGTAGTTGCGCCGCGGCTCGCTCGGCGTCTCCCAGTCCATACTGGTAGAGATCCGCGAGGGCGATGCGGACCTCAGGCGCGGATGTGCCGTCCTCAAGAAGTGAAAGCAGGATCTCTTCGGCTCTGACAAAGAGCGACTGGCGCATCATGAGAGCGGCGAGCAAGAAGCGTGCATCGGCATGGTGCGGATCCACCTCGAGCGCGCGGTCAATCAACTCCGCGGCACGATCGAGTTGCGATTCTCGTACCGCCTGCTCCGCGGTACGGATGATGTCATCGATCGAACGCATCCGGAGATAGAGCACCTGTGTCTGATTGAGAAACTGGAAACTCACTTCCGTCGGCTCATACCCATTCTTGGAGATCGACACCACATGGTCGCCGCGTGCGAGGTCCGGCAGGACAAAGCGGCCCTCAAGATCACTCGTTGGTCCGGGTTCTCCGTTAACGAGCAGTAAGGCTCCACTAACGGGCTCATTGTCTTGACCGTAGATCATCCCGTAGAGCTGGGCTGTTTCAAACGCGTACGGGTCGGAGGAGGCTCCGGTCGCACACGCGGAGATCGCAATACAAAGAAGTGCTATGACTGCGGTCGCCAAGCAGGCCGATCGTCGGACCCTATGTGTCATTCTTGAACCTCTACTACCACGGTTGCGCCGTCGGAACGGCGAACCAGAAACATCTGTTCACCCTGTATTTCTTGCAAAACGTAGCTCCCGTCGTTCTCCGGCCCTACACGGTGCACCCTTCCGGTGCGACTATCGCGGAGAAAGAACACGGCGATCCCGTCGGTACCAACGGAGCGCCCTACGAAGTCCAGATACTCCGCGCGCTCGATCGCCGGCCCGCTCTCCTCCGGCTCTGGATCAGGTTCCGGCTCCAACTCGACAATCGGTGCGGGTTCCGGCAACGGAATCCTTCCGGTCAGGAACCGAGTCGCGACCCAGCGGGCTGATGGAAGAGCAACGCCGGGGCCGGACTGCGGAAGGTCGGTGGGCTCAAATGCGGGCGCGCCGACAAGAGCCGGAGAGGCAAACAGCGTCGGCTCTTGGAGGATAAGTGCACCGCCAAGGAGCGAGAGCACGATCCCTGAGGCCGCCAGCGTGAGGAGGAGAGGCTTACTCATGAGCGATCCTCAGGCGCAAGACTGCAGGTGCCGAACTCGCGTCGATGCTGGTGTACGGTACCTGCAGATCGGTGTGTTGCTCGTGCAGGTACTCGAGCATCAGGACGAGCGAGAGCGTTGAGCCGCTCGCGACGACCTCCACAAACCGTCCGCCCTGCGATTCGCCGGAGGTTACCCGTGCGGCAGAGGCACCACTTGCGGCCGCGGCGTCGGTCGCAGCACGGCTTGCAGTCAGCAGTGTCACAGGCTCAGGATCGCGAGAAATCTCGATCATGCCTCGCAGGCGCTCCGTCTCAGCAGCCACCTCACTGACAGTGCCGGTTGCTGCCTCGAGCGATCGCAGTTCCAGGTACTTGGCCTCCAACGACTCTTGTTGTTGATCCCACCACTGAGTCGCCGAGATGCCTCCAATCGTAAAGCCGCCTCCAATCACGACCAGAGCGAGAATGCTCACGAGCATCCTGCGAGTCTGCGTCTCAGTCATTGATCGTTCCCTGCAGGGAGAATCGCTCGAGCCCTGATTCGGTGTCCGGAACGATCTGGCGCAAGCGCGCAGATGCAAACAACGGCGAGGAGCTGACCCGCTCAAGAACGACAAGTGCGTCCGGACCTACTGCTTGAAGTTCAAAGACTCGGTCTTGCAGGACAAGCCGTTCGATCTGCGCTAATCCATCAAGCGCCGTTGCGAGAGCAGACGCCGCGCGATAGGGATGGATCGATTCGGAGCTCGAATCGCCAATGGTCGCCCGCACGTCGTCGTACTCGTCCAATGCTGCCTGGTAGGTTGAAAACTCGACTCGAGCCTCAGTAAGCAGTCGATCGACCCGCTGATGCTCCGTTCTCATAGGCTCGCGCCACCGGAGCGCACCCGTGAGGAGGAGCGCAAACCCGGCCGCGAGCAGGACTCCGGTGATCAAAGTCAACCATACAGCGCGATGTGACGAGCGTCGCGAGAAGGGGGGACGATGCCTGCTGGAGAGGGAGGCAACGATCGACTCGACGACAACCGACTCGTACGGAAGTCCGGCAGCGTCAAGCGCGGCCTCAACTCCGGTGGTCGCACTCCCGGTCACAAATACGGGAAGCTCCGAATCATGGCGAGATTGAGATTGCCGTACCAGCTCGGCTACCGCGGAGGTAGGGCCTCTTCTGGCGGAGGACAAGCTGCGGTTCACAAACTCAAAGACGTGTGCTCGCTCCTTGTCGGCGACAACGACGACTCGACTGCGTGATCCGGTCTTGGTGGCGAAGGCGAGGTCGACTCCGGTCACGATCCGGGAGGCGTCGGTCTGCGCTACGTAGTGCTCAAGACGTTCGCGGGTAATCGTGGTGGTGACATAGGTTCCCGCGGCCCGAGAGCCGGCCGGGCGCCAATCAATCTCCGTATCGCCATTCCCCGGATACTGGGAGCGAAGACGAAAACGAATGGCCTGCTCCATGGCCTCGGGTTCAAGCGGAGGGAGCTCCATCGTGAAGACGTTGTAGTCCTGGGAATCGAGTAGCAGAGCGGTGGATCCTTTGTACGGTATGCGCGCGCCACGCGGCACGCCGGTGCTACTCTGACTCATCTCCCACTAATCGCACCCACGAGATGATCCGGTAGGTGTCGTCCTCTCTCATGGCTTGCGGGCGGCGAGCTACGATCGCGCGAAACGTCGCTTCCCCTGAATCGACGGTTACCCGGACAAACCAACTAATCGACCCCAGATACTCGTAGAGTCGGCTCCCCTCTTCCGCGCCCACTATATCACGGAGCTCCCCTCGCTCAACATCCCGAGCGTCGCGGAGAGCAAGGAGGTTTGAGGCGATTGCAGAAGCGTTGGGCACCTCGAAGGGCGGATACTCGACAATCGCTCGGACGAGCTCGTCGGGGGCGAGATTGACGTTTACCTGCGGCTCAGTTGTTACGTAGACGCTCATCTCGTCTGAGTAGGGACTGAGAACCAGCGGGAGCTCTTCTCCGGTAATCATCCGCTGCTCTTGAAGCGATTGCTGGACCCGATTCCGGAAGATGGAAGCGGCACCCTCATCGCCGGTGATCTCGGCGTAGAGACGCTCCAGCGCGATTTCACCGGTGGTGTTCACATTGGCGTAACTGTGCGTAGAGAGGAGGCTCTCTACTGTATCCAAACTGAACAGCTCCACGAGTCGTGGGTCGGAGAGACCGGTGAACCAGCGTTCGAATCGCCACTCCTGCACGAGGTTGGGCATGGAGGCGATGATCCCAAGGGCGGAGAGGCTACTGCGCTCAAGGAAGGTTCGTTGCACCCAATTGGGGTTGAGCCTCGAGCTAATGTCTTCGATTTCTATGCGAATCGCGTCGTCGTCCGATTCATCATTAAAAGCCGGATCTCGCGAGCTCGTGACGGTGGGGGTTGGGTCTGCCGTGAGTCGATCTACCACA
>JANQQY010000548.1 GCA_028284845.1 Spirochaetales bacterium | reverse complement strand
CGTGGTCACGCTTCTGCTCTTGATCCCCATTTTCTATGCTGCGACCTGGGCGGGAAATGCGACGCGCCGGTTCCTTGAGCAGGGCATCCTTGATCGGATCAAGCTCGACCGGTCGCGGCAGTTTTCCATCGTCAACATGTCCCGTTATTCAGTCATCGCACTCGTCGTGCTGATTGGGCTGAGCATCGTTGGCGTTAATCTGAGTTCGCTGGCGGTTCTCTTTGGTGTGCTTGGTATTGGTGTTGGTTTTGGACTGCAGGGCGTTGTCGCCAACTTCTTTGCCGGCTTGATGATCATCCTATCGAGCCCCGTGAAGGAGGGCGACCGCATTCACATCAATGACCTTGAAGGCGATGTTGTCCAGATTCGGATTCTCTACAGCGTTGTGAACACCATCACCGATGAGACCCTCATCATTCCCAATCGCGAGATCGTTGAGAACGTGGTTCACAATCAGTCGTACGACGATCCGGGGATCACGCTCTTCACCGACGTGCAAGTCGCCTATGGTACCGATCTCGAACGCGCGCGGACCGTGCTGATGGGTGTTGGCGAGAAGAGTACGTACCTCAAGGGAGGGGAGGTGCCGCGAGTTCTCTACCGCAGCTTTGACGATTCCGGGATCACCGTGACCTTGGCGATTCCGATTGTACACGCCAACGACCGGCATCTTGCGCGTTCTGAAGCGGTAATTCAGATTTCAAAGGCATTTCGCGCGAACGGCATCGCCATTCCGTTCCCGCAGGTCGATCTGCATGTGAAGGAGACCCCGGGAGCTTCCGGGGCGTGACCATGGCCCTCCTGGACGAGGGCCGGCAGTTGGCTAGTTGACGCCTATACCCTCTTCGCCCATCAGGGCTTCGACCTTGTCCTGGTTCATTGCCATGATCTTGTTGAGCGTCAGCTTCTCAAAGTAGCCGACGATGTGGGCGCTCGCTTCCTGCCAGACATCGTGCACAATACAGATTTCCTTGCGGTCGCAGTCCTCTTCGCCGGTGCAGGGTGTGAGAGCAAGACCCTCGCCGACTGCCTCAAAAATGTCCTTCGCCGAAACATCGGCCGGATCCTTCTCCAGCGTGAACCCCCCACCGGGGCCTCGAACGGAACTGATGATCCCTGACTTCTTCAGCTTGAAGAAGATCTGCTCAAGAAATTCGGGCGAGATCTCTTCCTCGCTGGCGATCTGCTTTATAGGTACCGGCTTGTCCGACGCTGCTAATGCCAGATTGGTAAGCGCGCGGAGAGCGTATCGTCCTTTTGTTGTTACTCGCATAGTCCCACTCCGATTGGAATGGGCAGATTATAGACTAAAAAGGAAATAAATACAGCCCTGCAGAGTGCGGGCCTATGAGTTGACGCGTTCTACGTACTCCCCGCTCTCAGTGTTCACAAGAATCTTGTCTCCCTGTTTGATAAAGAGAGGGACCTTCACCTCCAGGCCGGTCTCTGTCGTTACAGGTTTCGTCGCTCCGGTTACGGTGTCGCCCTTGATCGCCTCGGGCGCCTCGGTGACTTGAAGCACCATCTTTAACGGCACGGTAACGTCGATGGGGGTCGCTTCCCACATGACAACGCGGTAGGTGTCGCCCTCTTTCATGAAGTTGATCTTGTCCTCAAGGCCCTGCCGCTCGACCTGGAACTGTTCGTAGGTCTCGGCGTCCATGAAGTGGTAGGCGGTCTCGTCGGCGTACATGTACTGGGCATCGCGATCAAAGACATCGGCCTCTTCCACGGAGTCATTCGACTTGATCGTCTCTTGCAGAACTCGGCCATGCATCAGGCTCTTGAGCTTCACCCGTACAAATGCGGAACCCTTCCCAGGATTCACAAACTCACGCTCAGTAACGAGATACGGATCACCCTTCCAAATGAGACACTGGCCCTTGGCGATCTGCCCTGCCTTGATCATGACTACCCTCTCCGGTCGAATTGCGCGGAATATACCAAACTCAGGGGAAGAATATTACCCCTCGGATGTCCTGCTCCGCGGTCAGTGCCATGAGCAGCCGATCGACTCCGAGCGCGACGCCGCTTACCGGCGGAGCCTCCGAAAACGACACCAGCTCCATGGCTGGTTCGTGTGGCACGAGCGCGCGTGCCTTCTCTTCATGCTCGGATTCCAAAAACTCGAGGATTTTCGCCGCGTCGCGCTCTTCTGTGTAGCAATTTGCGATCTCGATGCCGCCCAGATAGAGCTCCCACCGATCGGCGAATCCGGGAGCGTCCGGTTGTTGTGCGGCGAGTGTCGGGACCAACGAGGGGTAGTCGGTGAGGAAGACGGGGCGGTCGAGGGGGAGGCTTGGCTCGATGAGGTCGACCAGCAGCCGATGGAAGAGGTCGGCGGGTGACTCGGTCTCACTGATCCGGATCCCGTTTCGGCGCGCCGCCTCTTCGATTTCATCCGGGCGGAGCTCGTCAGGCGCGATGCCGGCTGCGCTCTCGAGCGCCCGCGCAATGGAGAGCGTTTCCGGCGCTGCGGCGAGGAGCGAGCTTCCTTCCGCCTCAGGGAATGCACCGGCGATCGTGTGCAACAGTTCGGTCGCGAGGGTGAGCTGAGATGATGCGTCGGTTTCCACGCCGTACCATTCGAGCATGGTGAATTCCGGGTTGTGATGCAGCGACGTCGATTCCGAGTTTCGGAACGCGCGGCCAATCGAGTAGAGGCTGCCAAAGTCGTTGGCGAGGAGTTGCTTGAGAAAGAGCTCCGGGGAGGGGGTAAGGTAGCGTGGCTCGGGCTCATCGTACGGCGAGACGAGCGCCGTCTCGAAGACCTCGATCTGGGCCTCAGGGATGAGGGTGCGGGCCATGACCGGCGGATCGACTTCCAGGTAGTTCTTCGCCCGGAAGTAACTACGGATCGTGTGCATCAGATCAGCGCGGATGTGGGCGATCGCGGGAGTGATCATGCCGGTAGGATACTACCGCCCGCCTCGCTATAGTGGGGCGATGTCGACCTTTGACGAGCTGGTGAAGCGGCGCGGAACCGATTGCTACAAGTGGGACTTCCAGCCCGGGAATCATCACATCGACGACCTGCTCCCCATGTGGGTGGCGGACATGGACTTCCCTTCGCCGCCGGAGATCCTCAATGCGATCCGCCGTCGGACCGAGCATCCGGTCTTTGGCTACACCTTTGCGGGCGAGAGCTACAAGGAATCGTTTACCGCCTGGCAGCGGACGCGAAACGGGTGGGACGTAGAGATAGAGGATCTTCTCTTTGCATCCGGCGTCATGCCGGCGGTTCGGGCGGCGATTCTCGAGTTCGCAGAACCGGGCGAAGAGGTCATCATCCAGACGCCTGTCTATTTCCCGTTCTCAGGTGCGATCAAGGACAACGGGCGGACGGTGGTAGAGAACCCGCTTCGCGAGGTTGATGGGCGGTACGAGATGGACCTCGCGCATCTTCGAAGTGCCATAACCGACCGAACCCGGATGATCTTGCTCTGCTCGCCGCACAACCCAGTCGGTCGCGTCTGGACGCACGATGAGCTCGCCGGGTTGGTCCAGATCGCGGCCGAGCATTCACTGCTGATCGTGTCGGATGAGATCCACGCCGATATCGTCCGGTCTACGACCAGCTTTGTACCGATCCTGACCATCCCTGGCGCCGCGGAGCGCGCGATCGCACTCCACGCGCCCAGCAAGACCTTTAACCTCGCGGGCCTTGCGAGTGGAACCGCCGTTGCCCCGGACTCCGAGCTTCGTTCCCGGCTGGAGAGGGCGATCTACCGCTTGGGCATGAACCTCCCCAATCTGTTGAGCCTGGAGGCTGCCCACGCCGCCTACCGCGAGTGCGCACCCTGGGTCGATCAACTCCTCATCTATTTGGATGCACAAATCGAGTGGTGCAAAGAAGAGGTGCGGGCTCGCTTTGGCGACGCGGTTCGCGTGCCGGCCATTGAGGGAACCTATCTGGCATGGCTCGATCTTCGCGATCTTCTCGCGTCCGCTGCGGTCTCGCACAAGGAGATGCAGCGAATCCTTCTCCACGAGGCACGGCTCTTCCTGAGCGAGGGCATGCAGTTCGGGAGCGCCGGTGAGGGTTTCTTCCGTATGAACCTTGCAACGCCGCGCGCAAACGTCGCCGACGGTCTCGACCGGCTCGAGCGCGCCGTCCGCATTGCAAAGGACCGCGGATGACGCTCATCCTTGCCGCTCTTGACGGCGAGCTCACAACGATACGCAGTGCGCTTATCAAACCGGAGGAGCGTGATTGGCGGGGTCTTCCTGTTGTTTGCGGCAGCCTACCCGGCACGAGAGGCGCCTCGACAGAGGTCGTGGTGGGGCGTACCGGCGTTGGAAAGGTTCAGGCCGCGCTTCTCGCTCAGCACCTGATCGACCGGCACGATCCGGAGCGGATCATCATGGCAGGCGTGGCCGGGTCGCTCCGGAACGACCTCGACGTGGGCGACGCCGTCATAGCGACGGCGACCGTTCAGCACGACATCGATGTCACGTCCCTTGGCTTTGCCCCCGGCGCTGTCCCCTATACCAACTACCACGTTGTGGCGTGTGATCCCCTCATGCCCTCGATCGCTTCCCGACTCGTTCGACAGGCACGCGAGCGCATCGTCACCGGGATCGTCGCGTCCGGCGACCAGTTTATCGATACTCCGGAGGTCCGCGCGCGACTCGCACGCGTCTACGATGCTGCCTGCGTTGAGATGGAAGGAGCCGCGGTTGGATTCGTTGCCCATGTCAATGGCGTGCCGTTTTCGTTGCTGCGTATTATCAGCGACCACGCGAACGGCAAGGCTGCCAACTTCAAGGAGGTGCTTGAGCTTGCGGCCTCACGGGTGTGGCACTACCTTTCACAGATGATTCCTTTTGGAGAGGAGAGCGATCGTGTTACCGCGCAAGAAGAGTGATCCCTATTTTGACAACGCCGCAAAGCTTGCCGAGCTGATCGACGGCGGTAGCGACTACTTCCTGGTCGATACGAGAGCCCAGAACGAGTGGGACGAGGGCTACATTCCGAGCGCCATCCATATTCCCTACGAGGAGATTGGCGAGCGCCCACCCACGACCGACCACTCCGCGTTGATCGTTGTCTACTGTCACAGCGGTGTGCGAAGCGAGACAGCGAAGCAGACATTGCTTGCCGCCGGCTATACCAACGTCCACAACTTTGGCGGCGTGGTTCACTGGCCCGGCGAGTTTGAAGGAGCGCAGAAATGAGCATCAGTGGCTACACAGAGAAGGCGCGACACGACCTTCCCGAGTACGACGCGGAGGGCCGTTGGTTCGTACACGAGAAGTCGGGCGCGGAGGTCTACCACGTTGCGACCGACGATCCGGAGAACCTCTTTGCCTTTGCGTTCAAGACGATACCCCACGACTCAACAGGTGTAGCGCACATCCTTGAGCACACGGTTCTCTGCGGGTCTGAGCACTTTCGTGTGAAGGATCCCTTTATCCAACTCGTGAAGGGGAGCCTCAACACCTTCCTGAATGCGATGACCTATCCGGACAAGACGGTCTACCCGGCGTCGAGCACCGTGAAGAAGGATCTCTTCAACATCATGGAGGTCTACGGCGACGCCGTCTTTGCTCCGCTTCTTCGCCCCGAGTTCTTCAGGCAGGAAGGGCATCACCTGGAGTATGGAGCCGACGGCGACCTCATAGTCTCTGGAATCGTCTACAACGAGATGAAAGGTGCCTATTCGAGTCACGATTCGGTGGCGGCGCGATCGATGCACATGGCATTACTTCCGGACACACCCTACGGCAACGACTCGGGCGGCGATCCCGCTACCATTCCTGATCTCACATACGATGCCTTCTCACAGTTTCATCGCGACTTCTACCATCCGTCGAACACACGCATCTTCCTCTACGGCGACATCCCATCGGATGAGTACCTCGAGTACCTGGACACGCGCTTTCTGAGCCGGTTCGACGTCCGCGAGATAGACGCGACGCTTCCGAGCCAGTCTCGCTGGAGCGAGCCTCGGCAGCTCACCGTCACCTCTCCGGCCGATGGAGAGGACGGGACCACCTCCATCACCGTGGGCTGGTTGCTCAACGAGATCACCGATCCCGAGTATCTGCTTGCGCACGAGCTCCTTGGCTACATCCTCATGGGTAGCAATGCGGGTCCTCTCCGAAAGGCGCTCATTGAGAGTGGTCTGGGAGAAGACCTCTCGGCTCCAAGCGGTATTGAAACGGATATTCGTGAGATGATCTTCGCCGCCGGCCTCCGCGGAACCAGCGCGGAGAAGCTCGCGAAAGTGGAGGCGTGTGTAATCGATTCGCTTGCTCAGATCGCTCGGGACGGAATTGATCCCGACGTCGTTGAGGCTGCCCTCCGCAAGGTCGAGTTCCGCAACCGAGAGATCAAAGGCGGCGGGCCGAACGGCCTGCGCCTGATGGGGAAGTCGCTTCGGGGCTGGCTCCACGGCGAGGCGCCGGACGCGACCTTGCGCTTTGAGGAGCCGTTCGCGTCGGTTCGTGAACAGGCGGTCCCCGGGAGTAGGTACTTCGAGTCGATGATCGAGACTTCGCTCCTCTCGAACAACCACCGGATCACCATCCTCGTCAAGCCCGATCCCGCTCACATCGAGCGCGAGGAGGCGGAGCTGAAGCGTCGGCTGGACGGTATTGAGGAATCGCTCACCGACGAGAGTCGAGCGACGATCCGCTCTGAGCAGGAAGAGCTGACCAGACTCCAGAATGAGCCCGACGCCGAAGAAGATCCCGCGGCCATTCCGTTCCTCACGGTTGCGGATCTTCCTCGGACGCTCCCCTCGATTCCCACGGAAGAGGGCCGGCTCGCCGCAGATGTCCCGATCTTCCGGCACGATGTCTATGCGAACGGCATTCTCTACCTCGATCTCGTCTTTGATATCTCAGGCCTTGATCCGTCGCTTCTCTCATACATCCCTCTCTTTGCGGACGCAATTGGAGAATTGGGCCTGCCCGGCCGAACCTACGACCAGGTCGCCACGGAGATCTCGCTCAATACCGGTGGGTTCTCGAGCGGGACCGAGGTGGGGATCCCCTTGAGCGAGGCGAACCAGGCGGCCCGCAGAATCATGTTCCGGGTTCGATCGCTCGAGTCCACGCTTGGCGACGCGATCGATCTCCTTACAGAGTTACTCCTCAAGACCGACTTCTCAGATTCCGCGCGGCTTGCGGATCTGATCAAGGAGATCAGGAGCGGACTCAGTGGTTCGATCATTCCTTCCGGGCACCAGTATGCGATGCTTCGCGCGGCGAGGGCGCTCTCATCCTCCGGGCGCTACGAGGAAGAGTGGCGAGGTTCGAACCAACTTGTCTTCGCAGACGGCCTCTCGGAGGCAGACGCGACGGAGGTCGGCGCGAAGCTCTCACGGATCAGCTCCCAGGTGTTCCGCCGGGGAAATCTGACGGTCAATCTCACGGGTGCAGGAGCTGCACTCTCAGCCGCGCAGTCGCACATCAATCGCTTGATTGACGCTCTCCCCTCCGGAAGCTTCGGCGCTCAGACGACCGACCCGTTCTCGCCCACCTTCCCCAGGGCCGAATCGCTGATCGTGCCTGCCAACGTAGGCTATGTGGCGGCTGCGATTACCGGGAGTCGGTTTGGAGAGGAGTCGCACGTTCACGAGCAGGTACTCGCGCATCTGCTGCGGACCGGATATCTCTGGGGTGCGATCCGAATGAAGGGCGGCGCCTACGGTGCGGGGGCCACTGCACGTGGGATGGACTCGACCTTTGGGTTCTACTCCTATCGCGATCCGTTGATCATAGAGACGCTTGCCGCCTACCGGGCGTCACTCGAGCACGCCGCCGGAGGCGCAATCGAACAGGCGGAGCTCGATCTTGCGATCATCGGGGTGACCGGCAACTTCATTCGGCCGCTCTCACCGGCGGAGAAGGGGAGCGTCGCGCTCCGGCGAACGCTCTACGGGATTGGAGACGACCTTCG
>JANQQY010000546.1 GCA_028284845.1 Spirochaetales bacterium | reverse complement strand
GGTGGTCAGCAGCAACGTGTGCTGATCGCACGTGCGCTCGCGCAGCAACCCGAGTTGCTTCTGCTTGATGAACCAACGTCTGCCCTCGACATCGCACATCAGCTCGAAGTGATGGACATCCTGAAAGAGCTGACGAGCACCCGTGGAATCGGGGTGATAATGGTCGTGCACGACCTCAACCTTGCCTCGCGCTATGCCGATTCAGTTGCCCTGCTACAGGACGGCCGGATGTACTCCGTGGGTGCCCCTGAGGACGTGCTGACTTCATCCAACATTGAGGCGGTTTACGGCGTTGAAGCGCACATTCACCGCCACGATGGCCTTCTATCCGTGACACCTGTTCGCCGCGTTCGGGATCGCTGAGGTCTCCGACGATTCAATCATCCACAAGCGGGTCATGCGGGCGCGCCGAGGAAGCACAGTCCGGGCGCAGCGCCCTCAGTCGGGAATTGCCCGCCGGTAGCTTTCAGAGAGCGTGCGGTAGGCGCGCGATCGCATCGCGAGAATCGTGATCAGTAACCCGCCAACTCCGGCTATCACAAAGACGAGTGCCATCCCGCGATCTGGACCCGTCCCGAACCACGCTCCAATCGTCTCCGATCCCCTTCCTGTCGTCATCCAGGGAATGACCCAGAACTCCGCGAGCGGCGCCACCAGGTAGGCCGTGATGGGGCTTGCAGCCGTTTCAACGGCCTGCGCGAAGCCGAACACTCGGCCCTGTACCTCGTAGGGCACGACGCGCTGGATGATCGTCTGCTCGGAGGCCTCGATCGCGGGGATCAGCAAGTTGAAGACAAAAAACCCAATCACCAAGGGAACGATTGATGACCGCAGAGGGAAGAGGATACAGATGAGCCAGATGGCAATGTTACAGAGGAAGAGCACTCGTAGCGGTCGCGGTCCAAGTCCACGTCGAGCCACAATGATACCACCAAGGATAAACGCGGCGCTCAGAAAGCCCCAGATGAGCCCCCACACCTCCACGGAGACCAGCTCCAGTCCGTAGGGATCAACGAGGGTCATGAAGACTCCGCCAAGGAAGTTGTTGAATGTGGTGAAGAAGATCATACCGAGCAGCCCGGGGACTGCGCGAACGGCAATCATCGCGCCCCTGAGATCAATCGGGCTCTTTCGCTCGGTACTCGCCAGATCCGGTTGCTCCTCCGGGATCGACACTCGCGAGAGATCGATCGTGGCGATCAGCGTCAGGCCCACCGTCCCAATGATAGCCGCTCCAAGACCGAGCGTTCCGACAACCAAACCACTGAAGACCGATGTGATCGCAAAGGCTACCCCATTGACTGTACCGATCAGGCCATTCGCGCGTGAGTGCTCCGGCTCCGGGACGAGAAGGGTGACGAGCGTGCTCAGCGCGATCATGCGCAGGTTGCCAACAACGGCGCCAGCTAGCACGAGCATGACAAGTGCCCAGAAGCCGAACCCGGTAATCGAGAGGAGCGAATCGTCCGGCACTGTGGCGAACAGTACGCCTGCCGCGGCAAAGGCAACGAGTGACGCAGCATTCGCGAAGCTCATGATCGCCTTCTTCCTGTTCCGATCGACTGCGCTGCCAAAGACGAGCCCGAACACCGAGCTCAATAGCATGAACGAGCCGCCGATGACTCCGGTCGCAAGTACGGATCGAGTCTCCAGATACGCCCAGAAGGTGACCGCGAACCAGAGGAAGTTTGCCGTGACGCTCGATAGGAGGACGTTCCAGAGTACTCGCTTGAAGGTGTTCATCGTTCCGTTGGCGAGCATACGGCTTGGACACCAGTCCCGTCCACAGGCGACTCATAGTTAAGGCGTGTTGTGGTACGGCTTGATCTTATTTTTGCCAGGATGCAATCGACCAAAGGAGGCGGTAGAAGAATGGAGTAGACGCTTGTCCCTAGTAGAACTGGTCGGCCGAAGTGGGAGGCGGCACCATAATTGTACCTCATGTTCGTTATGTTGTCGGAACAGTCCTGCGTCGATCCAATGTCCGCCTCCGTGACGTCCGCGTGCTCGATATCGTGCGCTGAACGACTCAGTTCTCAGATTGCAAAAGAAGGTCGTTAGCGGGTTCTCCATCGATCGGCTTGATGCCCACAGCGCTTGATCGAGAGCAGTCTCATTGCGTCTACCTCATGCGTATGTCCTGCTGATACTCCCGTGGCGTCATCTGGTGATGTCTGCGAAAGACCCTGGTGAAGTAGTTCGCGTCCGGGAATCCGCAGAACTCAGCGATCCGCGCGATGGGAAGCTCACTGGTGGCCAGGTAGTCCCTGGCGCGTTCGAGTCGGACGTGCAGGAGTCGCCGCATTGGGGTGACGCCGTAGGTTTGCGTGAAGAGCCGAATGAGGTGGTTCCTGGAGAGATGGGCGGCAGTCGCCAGATCATCCAGGCCGAGCGGAGATGCGAAGTCGGTTTCAATGATTGATGCGACGCGGGCCAAGCGTTGCACGGATGAGCGAGGACCATGCGGTTCTTCGGAGAAGACGCGGCAGAGCGTTGTCACGAGTTCCAGAAGAATTGCCTGGAGCATTGCCCCGTGCCCGGCAAGAACCTGTTCGTACTCTCGAACCAAGCGATCAAGCAGGGGTCGAATAGATTGCAGCTGGCCACCCGACAGTCGCAGACGGTTTCGAATGTGGTCCCTCGTCCGAAAGGTCGGCTCGAGATGGAAGAGGGCGTGATACCCGGGCATGCGTCGGAGGCTGTGCAGCGAACCCGCCAAAACCATCTCGGCATCAAAGGCGACGTTCTGGATCTCCATTCCGTACGCGTTCCGGAATCCATGTGC
>JANQQY010000540.1 GCA_028284845.1 Spirochaetales bacterium | reverse complement strand
AGGCCGTCATTGGCCTCGCACTGACCTCCGGCTCCCTGCCGGACGGCCGATATGAGGCGTCGCTATCTCTCGAATACGCGAACGGCTCGCTTGCCTCATCGCCGTCGGTCGCGATCGAGATTGATACTCGAGCACCGGAGGCGCGCCTCACTCTCGCCACGCTCCCACGTGCCCTCGACCCGGACGTTCCCGCGAGCTTTGGCGGTGAGGAGCGAACGACTCTGCGCCTTGGCGTCGAGCTTGATGCCGAAAGCTGGATCGCCGTCCTGGGAACCGTGCAGCAGCAGATAGAATTCCCCCTTACGAGGGAGATGGCTCCAGTGACGGAGACGAGCGACGGCCGGCTCCTCGTCTCGTTCGACTGGGACGGCCGCTCGATCAACGGTGTGGAGATTCCAGACGGCCTTCTCACCCTCGATCTTCGCGCGACCGATGCCGCCGGAAACGTTGGAGCCTCAAATCAACTTCGGATCATCAAAGACTCGCGAAGCGCTGCGGCCTCCCTCTCCTCAAGCGAATCGACCATCTCGCCCGACAATGACGGTGTTCGCGACTCCACCGTGATCGCCACCTCCTACGCCCCCGCCGACGGCATCTCCGAGTTTCTCCTCTCAATCGCCAATGAGGAGGGTCGGATCGTGCGGACAGAGTTCAAACGTAGCCCCTTCGATCGTTTTGAGTGGCTTGGTCGCACAAACTCCGGGGTAACCGTTCCTGACGGCATCTATCGTGTAGAGCTCGAGGTGGTCTACGCCAATGGGAACACCGTTCGAGCCGTATCTCCCGCGATAGCCGTCGACAACGCGGCGCCTCGAGTATTCGAGCTCTCCTCGCCCTATCGGCTCTTCAGCCCGGACGGCGACGGTGAGCGCGATCTGGTAGAGATCTCGCAGTCGGGATCGATCGAAGAGGAGTGGGTAGGTCGGATCGTCGACTCGGCCGGCACCACCGTCCTTGAGCAGCGGTGGGAAGGGGAGCCGGTGAGCTTCACCTGGAACGGACACGACGCTCTGGGCGAGCAGGTGGCAGATGGGGAGTACTTCTATCTCCTTGAGACGACGGATGCCGGAGGCAACTACGGCGGAGCCGATCTGACGCTTATCATCGATACGCGTTCATTGCCGGCGTCTCAACAGCCGCCGGTCGTTCGGCTCAGCGCGACCCCCCGGCCGTTCACGCCTGACGGCGATGGCGTAGACGACCTCGTCCAGTTTGAGCCTGTGATCTCCTCCGCGAACGAGATCGCACGGTGGGTTCTCGAGATGCGAGACCCATTTGGCGAATCGTTCCGGAGCATTCGCGGCACCGGGGCCCCATCCAGCTCGATTGAGTGGGACGGCCGCTCCTCGCTCGGGGAACTCGTACAGAGCGCGCAGGAATACAGCGCCGAACTCACCGTCACCGATGTCTTTGGAAACGTGGGGAGTGCTCGCGCCTCGGTTCCGGTTGGCATCCTCGTCCTCCGTGAAGGACTCCTCCTTCGGATTTTGATTCCGAGCATCAGTTTTGGTCCGTATACCGCGGACCTCTTTGCAACCCAGCCGGAGGAACTCGAGCGCAACCTCGTTACGCTGCGCAACCTGACCGAGGTGTTGAAGCGCTACCCCGAACGTGAGATCTTGATTGAAGGCCATGCGGCACACGATACTTGGGAAGAGGGGCTGGAGAGGGATCTTGAGCAAGCTGAAGAACTCATACCCCTTTCCGCCGCTCGCGCCGAAGAGGTTCGAAGGGCGCTCATGATTCTTGGGATTGAACCCGAGAGGATGAGGACGATTGGAGTTGGCGGAGCACGCCCGGTCGTGCCGCACAGCGATCGCGACAATATCTGGAAGAACCGCAGAGTCGAGTTCATCCTGGAACGTCGATAGGAGCCATCATGAAACGAGTAGGAATTGCGCTCACGCTGCTCCTCGCAGCCACCGCTCTCTTTGCCGGCGGGGGTGGTGAGGTAACGCCACAGGTGACCGTCGGGAACGAGGATACGATCTACATCTCGCCGTCCGAGTCGGCAGGTGAGCAGGATCTCCTCACCATTCCTATTACGGTCGCGACCGCAGAAGGTCGGAACAACGACGTCATTACCGCCTATCAGGTTGAGGTTCGCGATTCGTCGGGCAACCTTGTGTGGGTTGAGTCGGCGGTGGACGAGACCGAGACTCCCGGCTTCTTTGGACGGTTGTTGCAGAACCTTGGATTGCAGGAACGGACCTCGACCGTGGAGATCCCGGAGTCGACAAGCTGGGACGGAACCTACGCCGGCTCAGACCTTGGAGCCGATGGGGCAGGCGTCCCCGACGGTGAGTACACCTATACGCTCACCGCCACGGATAGCCGGGAAGTAACGGCTACCTCGGAACCACAGACGGTGATCGTGGACAACACCGCGCCCGCGGCGTCGGCAAGCGTCGACTTCGATGTCTTCTCCCCAAACGGAGATGGGCTGCGCGACACCGTCACCCTGACTCAAGAGACAAGCTCTGAGACCACCTGGACGGGAACGATCACGCTCGACGGTGCCACGATCTTTGAGGTCACATGGAGCGGCACCGCCGACGAGGCGTTTACCTGGGACGGAAGGAACCTCGCGGATACCGATGTCGAAGACGGCGAGTACGTCTATACGCTCACCGCAACCGATGAGGCGGGGAACACCGGCTCGATCGAGCCGCTCACCGTGATCG
>JANQQY010000520.1 GCA_028284845.1 Spirochaetales bacterium | reverse complement strand
CTCGGCCTCTACGATCTCCGCCATGGCGAGAAGAATGGCGTTCCGCGTGGCCTCATCCGTGATCGCAATCCGGTACGCTGCCGACCGGGCCGCAATGGCCTGTTCCCTTGCACTCATGCTCCAAGCTCCTTGCTTCGATCGACCGCCGCACGAATGGTGGCTCCAATGATGTCGCGGTAGCCGGAGTCTTCCAGAACCGCACGCCCGGCGACGGTGGTTCCTCCAGGCGAGCTGACCATGGCGACGAGCTCTTCAGGAGTGAGTTTGTGCTTGGCCAGCAGTCGAGCCGTCCCTGAGAAAGTCGCAAGCACGAGCTCGCGCGCAACGAGGTGCTCAAGACCGTTCTGAACTGCAGAATCGACAAAGGCTTCAATCAGCCGTGCGACAAAAGCGGGGCCGGATCCAGATAGGCCGGTCACCGCGTCCAGCAGCTCTTCTGAGAGCTCGTGCGCAACACCGGCAGTGGAGAGAATACGGCCAACGAGCTCCATGTCGCTCGTGGTGGCCTTTGCTCCGCCGGCATATCCGGCAGCCATCTCACCCACAAGGGCGGGCGTATTGGGCATGACTCGGACCACACGCGCCTTTGGGACAGCCTGCTCGATCGTGGCGATCCTCACGCCGGCAGCGATTGAGACGAGCAGATTCTCTGATGTGGCGATCTCAGCGAGGACCGTTCCCATGACCTGCGGCTTGACGGCGAGAATGACGGTGTCCGCCGCAGCACACACCTCAACGTTGCTTGCCACCGCAGAAACGGCGCTCACCGCACGTGAAAACCGAGCAATCGCATCAGCGTTGACGTCGTAGACCGCGATCTCCACTCCTGGGTTCGATGAGGAGATCGAGCCGGCAAGTGCCGTGGCCATGTTTCCCGCACCAATAAAGCCAATGGTCATAGTGCGGCATTCTCGCCATGCGGCACGAGCCGTGTCAATGAGCTCAGATGATGCCGAGCTTCTTCCCTTCGTCTGCGGCGATCTCGAGGATGGTGTCGAGCTCGTGATCCTCGTGGATGGCCATGTAACTCGTCCGGATGAGGGCCCTATTGGGCGGAACCGCCGGGCTAATCACAGGGTTCACGTAGACACCGCGCTCGAACATGTGCTTCCAGAAGGTGAACGTCTTCTCGTTGTCACCAATAACGAGGGGCACGATCGGGGTCTCTGCGGTGCCAACATCGAATCCAAGGTCACCAAAGCCCTTGATCATCTTCTCCGCAATCTCCTGAAGCCGCTCTACTCGTTCGGGTTCCTGTTCGATGATCTCGAGCGCCGCCATCGCGGCCCCCAGGTTGGCGGGCGGGATGCTGGCACTAAAGATCAGGGGCCGTGCGAAATGCTTGATGTAGTCGATTACGAGCTCATCACCGGCCACAAAGCCACCGATCGATCCAAAGCTCTTGCTAAAGGTGCACATGACGAGATCGGCAAGGGACGGGTCGTGAAAGTGCTCTGTAACGCCGCGTCCCGTAGGCCCAACGACGCCGATCGCATGCGCCTCGTCGAGATAGACCGCCGCATTGTACTTGTCGGCGAGCGCACGAACGGAGGGCAGATCGACGATATCACCCTCCATCGAGAAGACCCCGTCGGTCACGATCAGCTTTGACTCCTCAATTGGAATCTTGGCGAGAATCCGCTCGAGATCCTCCATGTTGTTGTGCTTGTACCGGTGCACATTCACGTTCCGGTTGAGGCCGACGGTGAGAAAGATTCCGTCCATGATCGAGGCGTGATTGAACTTGTCTGAGATGATGTGGTCGCCCCGACCAACGAGCGCAGCGATGGAACCGAGGTTGGTCTGGTAGCCCGTCGTGAAGCAGAGCGCCGCTTCCTTTCCGACGAAAGCCGCCAGGCGAACCTCGAGCTCTTCGTGTAGAGCAAGCGTTCCATTCATAAACCGTGAGCCCGAGCAGCTCGTGCCGTAGTGCTCAACGGCCTTGATTGCCCGATCCCTCATCCGCGGATCCGTTGCCAACCCGAGGTAGTTATTGGATCCGGCCATGATAAGCTCACGACCTTCGATGATTACCTTCGACCCTCGCGCTTCCTCAATGGGTCGAAAGAAGGGGTAGATCCCCGCCTCTCTCGCACGCGCGGCATCTTCCCACTCGTAGCACTTGCGGAAGACGCTGGCGGGCGTAGTGGTTTTACTCATAGGCCACCTCCCGGAGCGCCGTCAGAGTAGCGGTCAAATCATGACGATTGCAAGCCCTCGGCCCACGGCCGATTCACGGCCGCTACAGGCTTCGGTCTTTGATCATCTGATGGGCTTTGTCGAGGACGAGCCGTGTATTCTCGTAGGTGAGGAGCTGTCGTGTCTCCCAGAAGGGAAGCCACTGACCGGCGCGGATCTCAGATCGCTGCAGGGTAAGCTTTGGAGTACGAACACGAGAAAGAAAGTAGATGACCTCCTTCCGTCGCTCACGCGGCGTGAGGTAGTAGAGCCGCTCGTAGAATCCATCAATAAAATCGACGCTCAGGCCGGTCTCCTCGAGGATCTCTCGCCGAGCGGTCTCCATCTCACTCTCGTGGGCAACGCCGTGACCCTTGGGAAAGCCCCAATGCCCGCCCTTCTCGTGCTGAATGATGAGGAAGAGCAGCCTCCCCCATCGTCTACGGTAGATGACCGCACCGCACGATTTCCGCGTCCCTGATTTAGTTGCCGTCTGTAGCTCAAGTCTAATGCTGCGAGGAACAAAGCCGAGTTCCTCCCAGACCTTGATGCTACTGGTAGCGCGATCAGGGACATCGAGGCGTATCGAGGCGTAGTCGCCGAACTCGCCGCTCCGGAGCGCTGCGAAGGCGTCGGCTGCCCGGAGCTTCTTATTGATCTTCCGATCGACGTAGAACTGCCGTACAAAGACGAACTTCGGCAGCAGCTTGTAGAGACAATACCCGGCCGCATGCCCTTCCCACTCGAAGATGACGCCCTGATATCCGTCCTCGAGAAACTCCTCGATTCTTCGTTCGGCCTCATAGGTCTCAATGGATGATTCAATGCCGTGCTGCTCGAGGAGGGCGACGTTGTAGGTGGCGAGCGCG
>JANQQY010000505.1 GCA_028284845.1 Spirochaetales bacterium | reverse complement strand
AGATCAGAGCGTCAATCCCGTTCGGAAAGGCGTACTCCGACTCGAACGACAGCGAAACACCCCCGCCGTCGATTCTCGTTTCTGCCCGAACGCCGCGGCACTCGTCGCTCTCAAAGCTGAAACAGGAGGCCGGTTCGTCCGGCCACGCCTGCACCTCTCCCATCGTGATGAGCTGGCCTGCCGCTCCTGCATGCGCGCCGACTTCCGTGCCAGGGGTCAGGAATCCCGTGAATCGTCCGCCGGTGAAGCGAGCGGAGTGTGTATCCCCCACGAGCTCGGCATCGCCCATCATTGTCGCTACAAACTCTCGTGGGGTCGCCGCTGGTGATCTCCTTGCAGTGAGATCGTGACCTGAGGTTAATCCGAACGCCGTCGTCTCCAGGATTCTGCGTGTGTTGATGAGGCTCCGTCGCCCCTTGCGTTGGCGTGCGGCGGCACGTGCCCATTCAGGCACGGAGTACGCGGTTGTTTGCTCGACCCATCGCGCTTCGAAGCCGCCTGCGAGATCGGATCGGCTCATCGCTACCTGATCCCATCCGGATCTTCTGAGTGTGGCAGCTGCTTCCAGCAGCTCCTTCACCTGTTCAAGGCCGTGGCCGAGTAGGCACCGGACCGTGAGCAGATCGGGGGGGCGTCCCACATGCCTGCGAAGACGTCGTCGTACCTCGCGCGTGATCTGCCGGGAGCCTACCGGATCGCCGGTCGAGTGACGATTCACCTCTATGAGGGCACAAAGCTCCTCCGGGCGATCGTCGCCGACTCCCAGCCACATCCCATCCGGGGAGGCAGCTACTCCCACGACCGCGAAGTCGACCTTGGATTGCGCACCCGTTGGACGGTGCACGCCCGCGCCTTCCGCAAATATCAGTGACGGAGAGCGAAACCCGGCGTCGAGAAGCCCGGTCATCCATCGATTTGAGAACGCCCACTCGCGCTCTCGCCGGAGCTCGTCGAGAGTCAGTAGGCGAGGGTCGGCGCCGGATAGTCCGATCGGGAGGACCGCGTCGCCGTATTCGTTTCCGCGCTCTTTGATCCGTAGCGCCGACTGTCCCGTGCTGTTGCTGGATGGATCTGTGATCATCCGTGCCGGAAGGTTCCAGGTGATCGGGGCATCGGACTCCGCGCGATCTTCGATCGCATTGATCGCTGCATGTAACTGATCCGCGCCGGAGGCGGCTTGAGAAAGAGGATCGACGGAGAGCAGGAGCGCGAACCGCTTCACTCCGCACTTGTAGCATGGAAGCCAGCGTGGGGTCATTCACAAAACGATCTGTGATCTTGGCGCCTGCGATTTTCGTTGGTATCTTTCCCGTGCACTGAGCGCAATTCAAACCAAATCATTATCTCAACAGAGAGGAAGTAAGCATGGCTAAGCAGTTGATGTTTAACGAAGAGGCGCGCAGATCACTCCTTCGCGGCGTCGAGAAGCTTTCGAGCGCGGTCAAGGTCACCCTTGGCCCCAAGGGACGAAACGTTCTGCTCGACAAGAAGTTCGGCGCCCCTACCGTCACCAAGGACGGTGTGTCTGTCGCTAAGGAAGTCGAGCTCGAGGACGAGTTCGAGAATATGGGTGCCCAGCTTCTGAAGGAAGTTGCCACCAAGACCAACGACGTTGCTGGTGATGGAACGACCACCGCGACCGTCCTTGCCTACAGCATGGTCAAGGAAGGACTCAAGAGCGTCGCCGCCGGCATCAACCCGATGGGTCTGAAGCGCGGCATGGACCACGCTGTTTCGCTTGCCGTCGAGGAGATCAAGAAGGCCTCCAAGACGATCAAGGACAAAGAAGAGATCGCTCAGGTTGCATCGATTTCTGCGAATAACGACATGGAGATCGGAAACGAGATTGCCGGCGCCATGGAAAAGGTCGGCAAAGACGGCGTCATCACGGTTGAAGAGTCAAAGACCATTGAGACGACCACTGAGTTCGTTGAGGGTATGCAGTTCGATCGCGGCTTTGTTTCTCCGTACTTCGCCACGAATCGTGACACGCAGAGCGCGGTGCTCGACAATCCGTACATCCTTATCCACGACAAGAAGATCTCGAGCATGAAGGACCTCCTTCCTGCGCTTGAGAAGGTTGCTCAGGCAAGCCGACCCATCCTTATCATCGCTGAGGATGTCGAGGGCGAGGCTCTTGCGACGCTTGTCGTAAACACCATCCGCGGCACCATCAACGCCTGCGCCGTGAAGGCTCCCGGCTTTGGCGATCGCCGAAAGGCAATGCTCGAAGACATTGCAATTCTGACCGGTGGACAGGTGATCAGCGAGGAGCTCGGTCTTAAGCTCGAGAGCACGGAGCTCAATCAGCTTGGCCAGGCCAAGAGCATCAAGATCGACAAGGAAAACACGACCATCATCAATGGTGAGGGCAAGCAGTCCGATATTAAGGATCGCATTGCTCAGATCAAGGCTCAGATCGAAGAGACCACCAGCGACTACGACCGCGAGAAGCTCCAGGAGCGCCTTGCGAAGCTCGCCGGCGGTGTTGCCGTCATCAACGTTGGCGCGGCGACGGAAGTTGAGCTGAAGGAAAAGAAGCACCGAGTTGAGGATGCGCTCTCAGCAACTCGTGCCGCAATTGAAGAAGGAATTATCCCCGGTGGCGGTCTGACGCTTATCCAGGCGGTTCCTGCACTCGACAAGGCAGACCTTGGTTCGCTTCTTGAGGACGAGAAGGTTGGCTTCAAGATCGTGAAGCGCGCCCTTGAAGAGCCCATCCGGCAGATCGCCGGCAACGCCGGACTCGATGGAAGCATCATCGCCGACAAGGCGAAGAGCGAGAAGAAGGGCCAGGGCTTTGACGCCGCTTCAATGCAGTGGGTCACCATGGTCAAGAGCGGTATCATCGACCCGGCAAAGGTCACCAGAAGCGCTCTCCAGAACGCATCTTCGATCGCCGGCCTCTTGCTGACGACCGAGTGTGCCATTACCGATCTTCCTGAGAAGGAAGATGCCGCCGCCGCCGCGGCAGCCGCAGCAGCAGCCGGTGGCATGGGCGGAATGGGCGGCATGATGTAAAGAGCGCGTAGCGCTCCTTACATCTGGAAGTAAATCCCGCGCTCGACGCGCGGGATTTCTTCACGATGACAAGATTGGCCGTGCCGAGATCGGGGGTGCCCGGACGGCGCGGCTTTTTTGTGGAGAGACCATGACGCGAAGCGAGTTTGTATTCACGATCGGGTTTCAGGGAGAGGCCGCGATTGTCGACAAGCGCGCACAGCGCAAGTACGGCAAGTTGGGGACGAAGGAGCTCTTGGAGCAGGGGCTCTTCCGGGCCGCGTTCTGCTCGGCCCTCTTTAGCGGCGACCAGTCCGAAATGGACTCGTTTATTGCCGCCTTCGGAGAGAAGACAGGCACATCCGAGCTCACCGTTGACAGAGTAAAGTGGCTCTTTGGAATCTACACTGTACCGGATGAGATTAAGAAGATCGTAACGGTCTAGATTTGACTGTGGAATGCCATTGTGCTACTTTGGCGAAAATCCGCACACGAGGTTAATAATCATATGAATCAGCTGAATCTACCGCTTCTGATGGCGGCGCCTGGTGCAGATCCTGCAGCGGGCGGGTCAATCGTCCCCACACTTGTAACCTTTGGTCTTGTCTTTGTCATTTTCTACTTCCTTATCATCCGTCCGCAGAATAGGAAGCAGAAGGAAACCAAGGAGATGCTCAAGGCGCTCAAGAAGGGCGACAAGGTCGTCTCCATTGGTGGTATTCACGGTTCGATCGCGTCGATCAAGGAGAATGAAGTTGTTCTCAAGATCGACTCAAGCACAAAGATGACGATGTCACGATCGGCCATCTCCTCAGTTGTCGAGCAGAGTCGCCCCGCCAAGAAGGCTGAACCAGTTGAAGAGGCCGACGATAGCGAAGACGACACTGAGGCGGACGACGAGTAAGGCACCGCTTCGGAGTTATCATGAGCAAGAGGTTTCGTTTTATCCTGGTGCTGCTCCTCGTTGGAGTGAGCGTCGCCTTCCTCTACCCCACCATTCAGTGGTACTTCCTCGTTTCTGAGGAGGATCAGATTCGCGCGGCTGGAAGTCGCGAACAGGTGCGGGAGTACGCCCGCGAGGAGGCCGACGACGCGCTCGCAGCGCTCACATTATTGGCGGACGACGCCGATGCGACCGTTCCGGCAGAGTACGCATTTGTCGAAGGTGTTGCACGAGACCTCTACGAGTTGGAGGGCCGAGAGGTCCCCGACGAATGGAGTGTAGTCACTGTCTTCCGAGCATTTCGAGATCGCGAAGAGCTCTTTGACGTGCTCGAAGAACACTACGCAGAAGAGATCTTCGCCCTGAAGGATATGAAGGGCCGTATCATTACGCTCGGTCTCGACCTTTCGGGCGGAATGAGCGTAGTGGTTGAGGCCGACGAAGTGAGTCTCGCAGAGCGGATCGGCCGGGAGCCGACCAACGAGGAGATGGAAGAAGCCATCGACCTCGCCATGACGATTCTCCAATCGCGGATCGACCAGTTCGGCGTTACGGAGCCGATCATCCGCCGACAGGAAGGGACGAATCAGATTCTGATCGAAGTTCCTGGTGACAACGATCGCTCACGGATCGAGTCCTACCTACAGGGGCGTGGCAGCCTGAATTTCCACATCGTGGACGACGATGCTACCGCCCAACTCATCGATCTCCAGGCTTCGAATCCTGGCTTTACTCCCGATTCCGATGGGGTGCCCGAATTTGTACCCGCCGGCTCAAGAATTCTCCCCTACGTCGTTCCCGATCAGTACGGAATCCTTCAGTTCGTTCGCTACATCGTTGTGAAGGAAGATGTCGCGGCGTTTGGGCTTCCCGGCGAATACATCACGGAAGCGAACGTTGGCGCTGAGCCGCTTACGAACCAGCCCACGGTGAACTTCGTTCTTGATAATGAAGGGGCGGAGATCTTCGCCAATCTCACTCGTGAGAACAGTGGTGAGAGCCTCGCGATCGTGCTTGATGAGCGCGTGCGAGCAAACGCGGTTATCCGCGAGCCCATAACCGGCGGCCAGGTTCAGATCACCGGATTCAATTCCGACGAGGCGCAGAATATCTCGACAGTGCTTCGCACCGCTGCGCTGCCGGTGGATCTCAACATCATCAACCAGCAGGCAGTAGGAGCTTCTCTTGGAGCGGACGCTGTTCAGGCTGGTATCCAGTCCGTCGCCCTGGGTTTTGCGCTCGTGATCGTCTTTATGCTGATCTACTATCACGGCGCCGGTGGCATTGCTGACCTCGCTCTGATTCTCAATCTCTTCTTTATTGTCAGCACCTTGAGTGTGTTCAATCTGACGCTCACGCTTACCAGCATCGCGGGCATCATTCTGACCGTTGGTATGGCCGTTGACGCGAACGTCATCATCTTTGAGCGAATCAAGGAAGAGTACAGGCTCGGCAAGAGTCCGCAAGCATCGATCAAGGCGGGATTTGAGAAGGCGTTTTGGACCGTGATGGATGCGAACATCACGACCTTTATTGCAGCGCTCTTCCTTAGTCAGCTCGGCACGGGGCCGGTCCAGGGATTCGCGGTGACACTCGCCGTTGGAATCGTCTGGTCGATGGTCACGGCCCTCTTCCTCTCCCGCTTGATTTTTGACTTTGGTACTGAGGTCCTCAAGCGAAGCAAGCTCAGCCTTGGCTGGGGGGTCCGATGAACACAATCCAGTTCACGAAGGTGAGATTCGTCTTTATTGGAATCTCAATCCTCTTGCTTGCCGGCGGTCTTGCCGGGACGCTCGTGCAGGGTGGCTTCAACCTTGGTGTCGATTTTCAAGCCGGGCTGAGCCTTCGGGTCGCGGTAGACTCAAGCAGCGCTACCATTGAAAGCGTCCGAGATGCCGTGGCAAGTGTCGACGGCAGCCAGGTCCAGACCGTCGGGCAGCCTGAGGATCGCCAGTTCGTCGTGCGGGTACGCGATGCCGGGACGATCGATTCGTTCAGCAGTGTGATGAGTGAGCGCGTTCTGAGTGCGCTCAGTTCCGAGTTTGGAATTGGTTCGGTTGAAGAACTTGAGAACACCTACGTTGGCCCACGTTTTAGTCAGGATCTAACGCGCAACACTGTTCTCCTGACGGTGCTCGCCCTCACATTGATCGTTGCCTATATCTGGTTTCGCTTCCAGCTCGGCTACGCGATGGCGTCCATCACGGCCCTCGTCCATGATGTCGCCTTTATGCTCGTCCTAATTGGGACGTTTCAGATTGAGGTTTCCACCGCTACCATTGCGGCGATCCTGACGATCATTGGGTACTCGCTCAACGATACGATTGTCATCTTCGATCGTATTCGCGAGAACGAGCGCCTGCTTCGTGACCGCGGAATAGAGACGATCATCAATGCGAGCATCACGCAGAGTCTCAGCAGAACCCTGATCACTTCGATCACAACGCTTCTTGCCGTCACTGCCATCTATATCTTTGCGACCGGTACGGTGCAGCTCTTCGCGCTCAATCTTATCGTTGGCGTGATCGTTGGTACCTACTCATCGATTTTTGTGGCGTCACCGGTTCTTCTTGGGTGGAAACGCACTGCTCGCTCTCGTCGTAGCAGACGCGATGCGGAGCGACGCGGAGCGCCGACCATCGCCTCTGAAAGTGGGGACACTGGAAGCTCGGAGAGCAGCACGAAAGCTGAACTCTCAGCCCAGGAAGCCGATCGTATCCGTGAAGAGCTTCGAAAGAAAAAGGCCGGCGGTGCAGGCCGCAGTTCATCGCGAGCAAAACGCAAGAAGAGCAAGTAGACAAGGAAGGGCGATCCACTGGGGTCGCCCAGCTTTTGTGATATCTTTCGCGCGATGAGTGAGATCGACTTTGCGGCGAAGGCCGGATTCATCTGTGACATGGACGGAGTCATCTACCATGGGAACCGGTTGCTCCCGGGCGTGGCGGAGTTCGTCTCGTGGCTTGGCTCGTCCGAGAAACAGTTCCTCTTCCTGACCAACTCCTCAGAACGCAGTCCGCGAGAACTGCACCAGAAGCTCGCTCGTCTTGGAATAGACGTTGCGGAAGAGCACTTCTACACCAGTGCATTGGCGACAGCCGAGTTCTTGGCGAGTCAGATGCCGGGAGCGAGCGCCTTTGTGATTGGAGAGGCCGGACTGATCAACGCCCTCTACAACGCCGGGATCACCATGAACGACGTCAACCCGGATTATGTCGTTGTTGGCGAAAGCCCGTCGTACAGCTACGCCAAGATTGAGAAGGCGGTGCAGCTGGTCCGTGCGGGCGCTCGATTGGTCGGGACCAACCCTGATCTGACCGGTCCCGGTGAGTCGGGCATTGTCCCGGCCTGCGGTAGTCTGATTGCCCCGGTCGAACTCGCGACCGAAAGCAAAGCCTATTTTGCCGGCAAGCCGAACCCCCTGATGATGCGACAGGCGATCAAGCGGCTGGGATGCCGTCGAGAAGAGGCTGTGATTGTGGGTGACCGGATGGACACCGACATCGTTGCCGGCGTTGAGTCTGAGATCGACACCGTGCTCGTTCTCAGCGGTGTCACCGCAGAAGGCGACCTGCCTCGGTTTGCCTATCGGCCGCGTGTCATTCTTGAAGGTGTTGGGAAGATCTGCGAGCAGGTTCGTGGGTAGTCGCGAAGAGGCGCTCGCCTCAAAGGTGTTTGGCTCTGGTCGGGACATCGTCTTCATCCACGGACTCTTTGGATCTGGTGAGAACCTGCGAGGGATAGGGAAGCACTTCGAAGCATTGAACCGAGTTCACTATCCGGACCTGCCTAACCACGGCGGGTCACCGCACACACACCGAGCCGACTATGCGACCATGACCGCCCTGATGCTCGGCTATCTGGAGGAGCAGACCTCGGCGGCCGTCCTGGTTGGTCACT
>JANQQY010000482.1 GCA_028284845.1 Spirochaetales bacterium | reverse complement strand
TCTTCGCCCAACCGCCGGCCGCGACATCGTGTGCGTGCTTGTCCACCCGCCGCGCGAATCCCAGCAGGTGTGCGAAGACCATTTCAGCAACCGAGTCGGTCCCATAGGTTGGAATGTTCGCGACCGGAATGCCACGTGCTGCGGCCGCAGCTCCGTCCACGGTATTGAAACCAGTTGCAAGCACACCGATGTACTTCAGATCAGGTAGTTTGCCGATGGTGTCTGCGCTGAGAATGGTCTTATTCGTGAGAACGATCTCCGCGCCGGAAGCCCGCTCCACAATGAGCGATTCATCGGTTCCGGTCCGGTCGTAGATCGTTACCTCACCAATGGCTTCAAGGGCCGACCAGTCAAGATCGCCCGGATTGAGTGTGTGTCCGTCGAGTACCACTATCTTCATGCTGTCTCCTTCTTTACGATCACCTGCCCGCTGCGGAGGTGGATCGCTGCGCGCGACTGTTCGCCCGCAGCGACTCTGACCTCCACCCCGCCTGTCGTCACGGTTGTCTTCATCTGCTCCTACTCCGGCTTGTTTGCTCCGGACGAGCTTCGCGCCTGCCGGCGTTCAGCGACCCGTGATCGGAGGTCGCCCATCCATCTCTTGTAGAACGGCAACTGGCTCACGATGGTGAACACGATAACGAGGAAGAGGATAAGTGCAACCGGCCGAGTGAAGATGGGTGCGAAACTGCCGCCCGAAATCATCAGACCGCGTCTGAGGTTCTGGTCGGCCATCGGTCCCAGAATCACGCCGATGACCAGCGGGGCGATGGGATAGCCCATTTCTGTGAGGAAGTAGGCGATGATTCCAACCGGGACCATGAGGTAGAGGTTGAAGACCTTCGTGCCCAATGCGTAGCTGCCGATCACGGCGAGGACTGCGATGATGGGCATAAAGATAGCCGGCGGAATCCGCAGGACCTTGACTACCTGCTTCGCGAGAAGCATGCCGGCGATCCACATCGCAATTGACGCGAGCAGAAGAATCGCGCTGATCTCGCCAATAAAGCCCGGGTGATCGATGCGGAGCATCGGTCCTGGGGCGACTCCATGGAGCATGAGTGCGCCCAAGAGCATTGCCGCCGGAGGGCTACCCGGAACACCTAGGCTCAGAAGTGGAATCATCGCGCCGCCAATACATGCGTTGTTTGCCGTCTCCGTTGAGACCACTGCTTCATACGAGCCCTTCCCGAACTGCTCCGGCGTCTTGGACGCATTTTTCGCGGTGCCGTAGCTGACCCAGCCGGCGATGTCTTCACCAATTCCGGGCACCGCACCAATGCCAACACCAATCAGCGCAGATCGGATGATGTGCTTGAAGTTTCTGCCGATCGTCTTGAAGTCCGGGACAATGCGATCGAGTTTGGCTGCCTGTTTTGGGACGAACTTGTCCTTGAGGACCTGGATGATCTGCGGAATGCCGAACGCTCCAATAAGTACCGGCACGACTTCAAGTCCGCCGTCAAGCTGACTGTTCCCAAAGGTGAACCGAGGGTAGAACTGGAGCGCGTCGCGCCCGACCATCGCAAGGAAGAGCCCGAGGAAGCCCGCGATCCATCCCTTGTAGACAAGGTCCGGGCTGGTAAGTGTTCCGCTGATAATGATGCCAAAGAAGGCGAGTAAGAAGAACTCGAAAGAGGTGAACTGCAGAGCCAGCTCGCTGATAAGGGGTGAGAGGCTCACAACAAAGATCATTCCGATGATCGTCCCAATGGCGCTCGCGGTGGTAGTCAGGCCGAGCGCTCGCCCGCCCTCGCCGCGCATGGCAATGGGGTACCCGTCCAAGGCAGTCGCGGCCGCGGCGGCTGTGCCGGGGATATTGATCAGGATAGAGGCGTATGAGCCGCCGTAGACGCCGCCGACGTAGATAGCGAGGAGCGCGATCATCGCCGTTGACTGGTTCATGCCGTAGGTGAGTGTCGTCAGAAGCGCGACGCCGAGTGTCGCGGTCAGTCCGGGCGTCGCACCAAAGATGATGCCCATGACAACAGCGCCAAAGAGGACGAGCAGGTTGATGGGATCAGCAACGAGTCCGCCTATGCTTGTGAAGAATCCGCCGAGTGCGTTGAGTGCTTCCATGATTATCTCAGTGAGTAGTAGATGATTTGCATGAGTTGAACGATTCCGCCCTCATGAGGGAGCGGAACAAGAAGGAAAAACCGGAAGACCGGTGTGAGTACGAGAGGCGTCACGATCGCGACGATGAGACCAGTCCGGAACCTGCTCCGCTTTGTGTCGTCACCCTTCGCGAGCCGTGCGGCGTAGATGTTGAGGCCTATGGTGGCAATGAGGATGAGAACGTCGGTCGCGAACATAAAGAGCGCGTTCAGAGCGTCGGCTGCGGGCGTGATAAACAGGATCACCATGATCAGGCAGACGCCGCCGTAGAAGACCATCAGCTTCTTCAGATCCTCGCCCGAATCAAAGGCGAATGCGGGAATAAAAAACGAGAGAAAGAAAACGATCGACATAAAGAAGTCGACGCGAGGAATCAGCAGGTAGACGAAGGTCCCAATCGCGAGAAGAGTTCCGATGAAGCGAACACCGGAATCTGAGATCTTCAGCGAGAACGACTGCACGCTTTTGATGAAGTCTGCCGCGCCCCCGGTTCGAATCGAGTTGATCATGAGAACCGCCCCAAGAATGATGACTCCAAATCCAATAACGAGCGGCATCAAAGCGGGCGAGACGTACCAGACGTTCCGAACGCCGCCGTACGTGTCTCGCATCGGCATCTGGAACGACTGAGCGAGCTCCCAGATGCCAAACAGGATCAACAGGATGCTCGTGACAAAGTCTGCTTTCCGGAGCTGCTTCTTCTCCATCATGGTGACCTCCTAAAAAAAGGGTGCCGGCCAGCCGGCACCCTCTCACTTCTACTTGATCTGCTACGGTCGGGGAATACCCAGCGATGCCGGATCGTCCACGCCAATACCCTGTTCCCAGACGGCCCATGAGAGAGAGCTCTGAAGACCCTGCATGATCTCCTTTGCCTCGTCACCGTACGCTCCGGAGAGAACGTAGAATCGCTCTTCGCCGAACTGCTGTACGGTGTCACTCTGCATGGCGGCCTCAAAGGCTTCACCGATCTTCGCCTTCACCTCTTCTGGGGCGTCCGCTCGAATCGCAAAGCCAATCGCCTGCTGGATGGGGAGCACCTCAGCGAGCGCTGGAATCGTGTCGAATGCAGATGGAATGGTCTGACCGGAGATGGTGAATGCATCCGGAACGAGGACCGCGAGTGGCCGAAGTCGACCGGCGCGAATGAGCTCAGCCTGCTCTGCAACAGAGGTCACGACGAGCTGAACTTCACCAGTCATCGCCGCGTTCTGGCTGGGAGCCGAGCCGTCGTACGGAATAAAGTCGAAGTCTGCGCCTGAGCCCTGCTCGAATGCGAGCAGATTGACGTGGTGTATCGAACCTGCGCCACCGGCGCCGGCCTTGATCGAGCCTGGAGCTGCCTGGGCGGCTGCCACGAGGTCATCGATCGTCTCGTAGGGGAGATCCGGGGTGACGCTGACGACGTCAGGTGATCCACCAACGAGGAACCAATCCCATACATCGACCGTGTTGTCCCAGTCGGCGACCATGACACCGGTCGTGGTGTTCGACTCCGAGAGACCCGCGAGCGTGTAGCCATCGGCATCTCTGGAGTAGGCTTCTGCCATTCCGACCGAACCGGCGCTGCCGCCCGTAACATTGATGACGTTGATTGGCACGCCAAGCTCGTTAGCCATCTCGCCCATGATCACACGAACCGACGTGTCCGTGCCGCCACCGGCACCCCACACAACGATCGTTGTAATGTCGCGGGCAGGGAACTCCTGCTCTGCGGCAGCGAATGCGAACCCGGCAACCAGTGCCAGCGCCACAACCAATGCGAATACGCGTTTCATACAACCTCCTGAGCGTTTTTCGTATGAAGTATTTTGTATACAAAAAATCGTATCATAGTTTTCGCCGCTGTCAAGGGGAAAATTCGAGACGGTTCAACTAATCGGAATCTGCGGCGTTCTCGCTGTCCACCAGCTGTAGCAGTCGCTCCCTCGCGCTTTCAATGTGGCGGAACATCTCACTATGTGCGGCCTCAACGTCTCTCTCTCGGATTGCCGAGCAGATTGCCTTGTGCTCGGAGGCGCTCAGGGCCGGGTCCTTGAAGAATCCGTAGAAGTTGGCCGCCGGGATGATGCTGTAGCTGGAGATGATGTTGTAGAGGAGCTCGTTTCCGCTCATCTCCATGATTTGCATGTGGAACTCATAGTCGAGCTCTTTGATGGACGGATCGTTGAGTTCGACCATGCGGGCGAACTCCTGACACTGCTCGAGGAGCGTGCCGATCTGAGCGTCTGTTCCGCGTTTCGCCGCTTCAGCCGCTCCAAGAGGCTCCAGGCGGACTCGTATCTCGTAGATATCAACGAGATCGGTGAGTTCGTACTTCCGCACAAACGCTCCACGCCGGGGGATCAACTCAACGAGCATCTCTTTCTCGAGCTTGGAGAATGCGGAGAGCAGCGGGGTCCGAGAGACGCCAAGGCGCGCGGCGAGCTCATCCTGGCGAAGCTTTTCACCGGTCTTGAGCTCCCCTACCAGGATCATGTGCTTGAGCATTCGGTAGACCTGCTGGGAGAGGTCTTCATAATCGACGCGGTAGTCCCGATTTGCCACGAGTTCTGGCTCTCCTGTATACAAAAACCAGAACGACCGTAGCACGACCCTGGAGGGCTGTCAAAAAGACCGTGACAAAGCCTTTGACAGGAGCGAATCTCTGTGGTACGAATACTGTATACAAAATGCAAAAAGAAGGCGCGTCGTACGGCGTTTCACCAGCATTCTTCCTCTCTGCGTATGGCGAATCGTTCGGGCCGGCCCAGGTCTTGGATGGTCTATCCCGCATCAGAAGCCTCGATCCGGAGGCGCGATGGCCGCTTGTCGCCTACGAGCCTGAGGTCTTTGATCCCGATCGCATGGAGTCGTGGACGACCCACTCGACTCGAGAGGTCGCGCAGCGAGCAGCCGATCTTGGCCTCTCGCCTCGATGTTTCGCCGCACACTATCTTGGCGAGCTCCTCGTTCGGAATCCGGAGTGCGGCGAAACGATTGTGGCGGCTGAGATGCCCAGATGCGCGGCACTTGCGCACGAGTTGGGCGCGGGGACGGTCCTGATTCCGGTCCTCTCCGCGGGGAGCGAAGAACGTCACTTTCTGCGCTCCATGGAATTGGCAGTCAGGTTTGCATCCAACAACGCCCTTACGGTCGCGATTGAACAGGTGCCGGGCCGAGCCGCTTCATCAGTCGACGACCTTCTTCGTCACTTCGAGCACGTTCCGGGGCTCCGCCTCTGGTTCGATACCGGGAATGCTGCAGCCGCCGGCGACGACGTACCATCCGCGATCCGCGAGGCTCGCGAGCATATCGTCGGTACTCATCTCTGCGATTGCAACGATGCGGGAAGTTCTGAGGCACCGGGGGACGGAGAGATTCCGTGGGAGGGCGTGATGGCGGGTCTGCAGGCTGTGCCGTCAGAGCTCACACTTGATCTTGAGATTCGATGTCCGGCTTACTCGATTCGAGATGCATACACTGCCGGGTACAAGCGAGTTGCCGCTTCGATCAGCGGCGTGATTCAGGAGGTAGGATTATGACGTCGGCCGTAACCGGCATCAGCAAAGAGAAGGTTTCGGAGCTGCGAGAGCATGCCCGGCAGATCAGATTGCACGTGCTTGAGATGGTCTTCAAGGCACAGTCGGGACACATTGGGGGATCGTTCAGCGAGGCCGATCTGATGGCTGCACTCTATTGGCACATCCTGAGGGTTCGTCCGGATGAGCCGAAGTGGTCCGAGCGTGATCGGTTTATTCTCTCCAAGGGCCACGCCTGTCCGGGGCTCTACGCGACGCTCGCGCTCAAGGGTTTCTACCCCATTGAGACGCTCTGGACACTGCGGCAATTCGGGAGCCCGCTCCAGGGTCACCCGGTCATCAAGTGCCCCGGAATTGACATGACCACCGGTTCGTTAGGAATGGGATTCGCGATCGCAACGGGTATCGCGCTTGAGGCGCAGCGGTCGGAGAAATCGTACGACGTCTTCACCCTTCTTGGCGACGGGGAGATCAACGAGGGCATCATCTGGGAGGCTGCCGGGACGGCGAACAAGTACGCCTTGAACAACTTCGTCGCGATCGTCGACCGAAACACCGTCCAGAATGACGGGGCGTGTGATGACATCATGCCCATGGAACCCATTGACGAGAAGTTCCAATCGTTCGGCTGGACCGTGGAGAAGATCGATGGTCACGACATGGAACAGGTCGTCGCGGCTCTTGAGCGTGGCCGAGCTCACCAGGCAGGTCCTTACTGTATTGTGAGTTACGGAGCCAAGGGGAAGGGCGTGAGCTTCATGGAGAACGATGCCTACTGGCATGGAAAGGCTCCCACGCCGGAGCAGTTCGAAGCCGCCAAGAAGGAACTTGAGGAGGCAGCAGAATGAGCAAGACCGACGCTCCAACCCACGCGCCCGCCGCGTCAGCCGCCGGCGCACCCGAGAGAATGCGCGCCTCGATCCCAACGCGGAGAGCGTTCAGCGAAGCCCTTGTCCAGTACGGCGAGACCAACGCCGACTTCTGGGTGCTCGAGAGTGACATTGGTAAATCGACCTATACCTATCTCTTTGGCGAAGCCTATCCCGATCGTTACTACAACCTTGGCATCGCTGAGCTTGGAACCTTTGCAACCGCAGCCGGTATCGCCTCGTCCGGCCGATCAGTCGTTGTTGCCGGTTACGGCGTCTTTATCACCATGCGCGCGCTCGAGGCGATCCGCAGTTTTATTGCCTACCCCAATCTCGATGTGAAGATCCTCTCCTCTCACGGCGGAATCACCGCCGCCATCGACGGCGTCACGCACCAGGCAACTGAAGACATCGGCACGATGAGTGCGATTCCCGGTATGCGTGTGCTCTGCCCGTCAGACACGGCCTCGGCTCGTGCCTGTGTGGAGACGAGCTTCTCCGTTCACGGACCGGTCTTCACCCGCCTGATGCGTGATCCGCTCTTTGATATCTACTCCTCCGGTGAGACCTTCCCCTTCGGCGAATCAAAGACGGTTCGCACCGGGAGCGATGTCACCATCGTCAGCTATGGAGACATTGTCTTCCAGGCTCTGGAAGCCGCCGAACAGCTCGCCACAACGGGCACAAGCGCGGAAGTCATCGATCTCTACAGCATCAAACCATACGATCGTGATGGCGTTCTCAGGAGCATTCGGAAGACCGGCGCTCTTGTGGTTGCAGAGAACCACCAGGCACGAAACGGCGTAGGGTACGAACTCGCCCACCTCTCGTTGACCGAGCACCCGGTTCCCTTCCGCAACCTCGGTCTGCAGGACACCTTCGCCGAAAGCGGAGCCTATCAGAGCCTGATAGAGAAGTACGGAATCTCGGCGCACCATATCGTAGAGGCCGCGAACGAGGTCGTTGCCGCCAAGTAATCGCATGTAGAAGGAGCAACCCATGAAGTACAGCCTTATCACGAGTTTCCTTGGTCAGACCAAGGATCGTTTCCACACGTACAACACGCCCAAGACCCTGGACGAGAAGTTCGCCACCGTCGCGGGCATTCCCGGGTATAGCGGCGTTGAAGTGATCTATCCGTATGAGGTGGGACCGGCGGCAGGAATCTCCGTGGAGGAGCTTCAGAAGACGCTCGACAAATACGGGCTTGGTGTGAGCGCGATCAACGTGAATGTGAAGGGTGAACCGGAGTTCGTGTCGGGCGGCATCACGTCGCCGGACAAGGCGGTTCGTGGAAAGGCCATTCAATTCATCAAGGAAGCCAAAGACTTCGCCGCAGAGATTGGTGTGAACCGAGTGACCTGCTGCCCTCTGGGCGATGGGTTTGAGTTTCCCTTTCAGACCGACTACCAGCGGGCGTGGGGATATCTGGAAGAGGCTTTTGGGGAAGGCGCTGCTCATCGCCCTGAGGTGATTCTTCACATCGAGTACAAGGCGAAGGAGACGCGGCGCCACTGCTTCCTCGCTCGAGCCGCCGATACCCTCGTGCTCATTAATAAGATTGGGGTAAAGAACCTTGGCGTAACGATGGACTACGGGCACAGCATATTGGCGGACGAGCACCCGGCAGAGACGCTTTCGGTGCTTCATAGCTCAGGCTATCCCTACTACATCCACATCAACGACAATGACAAGACATGGGACTGGGACTTTTTCACCGGAAGCCACACCTTGCTCGAGTACATCGAGTTCATCTTCTACGTCCGGCAGTTCGGCTACGACGACTTCATGACCTCAGATACGCATCCCACTCGCTGGGACATGCAGAAGATGTTCGGCATCAATGCGCGACTCACGGAGAAGATCATCGCCTTGCTCGACCGCCTTGGGTTAGATGCGATCCGCGATAAGCTCGACAATGGTGACTACCCCTCAACCTGGCAGTTCATTGAGGAAGAGGTCTTTGGACTGAAGTAGAGGCTGCCCCTGCACCGTTTGCCTCGCTCTCGTTATTATTATCAAACTGGTTTGAAATTGCGGGGGACAAATGAGAGCAGGACGCAAGAGGGGAACCACTCGATCAACAATCACTAAAGAGGGCGTACGAGAGGTTTCTGAAAGGCCGATTGGCCGTCGCACAAAAGCGGCGGTCCGATCCGGAGCCCTCCTATCGATTCTCCTTTTGGTGCTGACCGCCTGTTTCCCGCCGCTCGGTCCCGAGTCTCCGGACGGATCAGGATCTGATGGCGATCCAAATCAGCCCCCCCTTGTAAGCCTGATTGGACCTTCTGAGGTTTTTCTTGGCGACGCGGTCGAGATAACCCTGGAGGTGACCGACCCGGACGGAGATGAGTTCTCATTCGAGTTCTCCTTCACAGAAGTGCCCCGGTCGTCCGCTCTCGACGAGCTCGCCGTAGAGGAGTTTATTGCGACGTTTGTGCCGGATGCAGAGGGTGTGTTTGTCGTTTCGGTCGAGGTAAGCGATGGAACCGATACTTCGGTTTCTGAGTTCACAGTCACCGTCATTTCGGGAGCCCCCGGAGTCCCATCGACTCCCACGCCCGCAGACGAGGGGACCGGAATCAGCATCTCCGCCGGCCTCGATTGGGCCGACGTTTCACGTGCGACCTCCTACGATGTCTACATTGGTGTCGATTCCCTTCCCGGGACTCCGGTTGCGACGGTCAGCGAGAGCGAGTACGCGCCAGATCTTGAGTACTCAACGACATACGAATGGATGGTGGTCGCCTCAAACAGCTACGGTCAGACAGCCGGCCCTCAGTGGAGCTTCACCACGCAGGACGAGCCCCTCTCGCCACCTGCCGCCCCGTTTGGACCCACACCCGCAGACGATGCACTCAACCTCTCACGGGATGTCGATCTCGATTGGGCCGACGCGACTGACGCCGCCTCGTACACGCTCCGCTATCGACCCGTAGGTGGAGGCTGGACAACCGAGGCGGGCATCGGTGTCAGCAGTTTCGCACTGCCGCGCCTCTCATGGGACACGACCTACGAGTGGGAGGTCACCTCGGTGAACGCCGCGGGATCGACGACCGGGCCCACATGGACATTCACGACCATCGTTCAGCAGCCGGGGAGCTTCTCGCTCGTCTCTCCCTCTGATGCGGCTGTGGATCAGGACGTTGAGATTCAGCTCGACTGGACAGACGCCACTCGCGCGGACGACTACGATGTCTACTTTGGTACGGCTGCGGACCCACCCTTTGCAGCCTCGACCTCTGAGTCGATTCTGTCGCGGACCGGACTGTCGCCCGGCACCACCTACTACTGGCGCGTCGTTGCGAACAACGTTGGTGGATCGCGCTCGATCGGTCCCTTCTCATTCACGACCGTACCGGATCCTCCCTCGGTACCGTCCGGCCCATCTCCCTTGACCGGTTCAAACGGCCGTTCTCGCGACACCGTCCTTTCGTGGGACCCATCCGCACGAGCGACCAGCTACGAGGTCTACTTTGGAACGAACGAGGTTCCCGAAACGCTTGTCGCATCCGTCGGCGGCACCAGCTACGATCCGGGGACGCTCGAGTACAGCCAGACCTACTTCTGGCAGATCGTCGCCGTGAATAGCGGAGGCGAGAGCGCGGGACCAATTTGGAATTTCACGGTCCAGCTCGAGCCTCCCGGGTCTTTCTCGCTCTCCTCGCCCGGAGACGGTGAAACGGGAGTTGGTACTCGCTCGATTCCGCTCGATTGGACTAATGCAAGCCGGGCCGATGAGTACGACGTCTACTTTGGTTCCGGCTCTCTTCCGGCCAGCCCCGTGGCCACCGTCACCGACTCGGACTACACGCTGGGGATTCTCGATCGTGGCACGACCTACTACTGGCAGATCGTCGCCAA
>JANQQY010000460.1 GCA_028284845.1 Spirochaetales bacterium | reverse complement strand
ATTCGGCAAATGCACCGTCTCGCCGGTACTCGTCGCATGAGACGCCTAACACCATCCTGCTTTCGCAGAGATTGGTAGCTCCTGCTCGGCATGGCCCACAGGATCCGCAGTAGATCATTGAGTCAAACGTCACTCGCTTCCCGCGCCACGCCTCAGCCCCGGCTCCGGTGTCGACGACCTCTCCGGCGGCTTCATGACCCATCACCACCGGCGGAATCCGCCGGCCCGTAGTGCCGGTCATGCCATGAACGTCGCTCCCGCAGATCCCTACCGACTGAACCGCGATCAGGAGATCGTTCGGTCCCGGCTCCGGATTGCCTACGTCGCGGAGCTCGAATGAAAATGGTGCGTTATGGACGAGCGCCCTCACGAGCTAAAACTCCATCGGCAGGGCGGCCGGCTTCGTCCCTGGTGTCTTCACCATATACCGCATTCCGGAATCGGCAGCGATGTGAATTCCGTGCATGATCTCCAGGACATGATTGGTCAACTCTGAATCGGTTCGGGGCACACGGCCGGACGCAATGGCTTCGCCCGCCTCGGCGACCCCGAGGCCGCGGCTGTTCTCGTCGTAGGAATGGGTCAACGGAACCGGTTCCCACTCATCGTGATTCTTGCGGCGAACTTTGACAGCTCCGCCGAACACGTTCGGATCGGGCACGCTCAGGCTTCCATCGGTACCGTAGATCTCGATGCGAGGAAGGTTGTGAGCCCAGACGTCAAAGCTCGTGGTTATCGTTCCCAGCGCTCCATTCGCAAAATCCAGGATCCCCACTAGATGAGTCGGAATGTCGACGTCAATGACAGCTCCGTACTTCGGCTCACTTGTGATCGTCCGGGTCGCGAAGGTTTTCCTGGTTGACCCGGAGATGGAAACCACCGGACCAATCAGGTTCACAAGGGCGGTCAAGTAGTATGGACCCATGTCGAACATGGGACCACCGCCGCGCTTGTAGAAAAACTCGGGATTTGGGTGCCAGTGCTCGTGGCCGTGATTCTGGAGAAATGCGACAGCAGCCACTGGCTCTCCGATCCACCCATCGTCGATCAATTTCCGGGCAGTTTGGTGCGCAGCTCCAAGAAATGTGTCCGGAGCGCCGCACACACGAACCCCCTTCTCCTTCGCAGCGTCCAACAGTTGGGCTGCCTCAGACAGTTCGACGCATAGGGGTTTCTCAACGTAGACATGCTTGCCGGCGTCGACGGCGGCTTTGCTCACCTCATAGTGCGCCGCCGGAATCGTAAGGTTGAGCACAAGCTCGATATCATCGTCTCTGAGAAGCTCCTCGGGCGATCCATACTTCTTGGGCAGTTCGTACTCGCGGGTTGCCGTGTGGGCCCGCTCTGCCTCGATGTCTGCGCATCCAAGAAGCTCGATCCTCCGTCCGAACATTTTGATGAGGTTCTTGAGATAGATGCCGCTAATGTTTCCGATTCCAATGATTCCTACTCTCAGCCTGTCCATCACGCGCTCCAGATGCTTCGTATCCGAGCCGGTTCGCTCAACCATGGCGACCGGTTCGCTTCGTCGTCACCGTAGGCCACGCGTGGATGGGGGCCAAGGTACATAAGTACGCCTGTTGAGCCCGAGCGAAGGGACATATGTACGTTGAGCGGTCTGTCCGAATGGCAGAGAGTGGCGAGATCGGGGGGCAGGCGTGGATAGAACAGTCAAATGGGGGATTCTTGGTCCCGGCCGAATCGCGAGGTCTTTCGCAGAAGGACTGGAACGCCTTGACGACGCTGAACTCGTCGCGGTTGGTTCTACCTCCGCCGCGCGCGCGAGAGAATTCGGTGAAGAGTTCGCGGTTCGCGGAACCTGCGGCACCTACGACGAGGTACTCAAAGATCCGGAGGTCGAGGTTGTCTACGTAGGGACGCTCAACACACTTCACGAGAAGGTTGTACTCGACGCTCTGGATGCAGGAAAAGCCGTTCTCTGCGAGAAGCCGCTTGGGATCAATCGGGATCAAGTTGAGAGGATGTTCCGCAAGGCCGATGAGAGAGATCTCTTCCTGATGGAGGCTTACTGGACCCGATTTCTGCCGGCGTATCGACGTGTGCTGGCCTGGATTGCCGAAGGGCGTATTGGGGAGATTCGTCGATTCACCGCAGATTTTAGCTTCTCACTCAAGCCCGACCCAAGCGCCCGGCACTACGACCGTCTTCATGGTGGTGGCGCGTTGCTCGATGTTGGAATCTATCTCATTGGGGCAGCAGCCGATGTCTTTGATGGGCCGCCGAAGGAGATCTCGAGTATTGGCCACATCTGCGAAACCGGTGTGGATGATTCGTTCTCGGCCACGCTTGACTATGGAGATGGCCGCATCGCGAACCTGTGGGGTTCCCTCCGATGTAGCGCCCCGTTCTCTGCAGTCGTGTACGGGACAGACGGATTGATCGAGATGCCGGACTTTTGGCGAATCTCATCGGCCTATCTGAAAGACGCGAGCGGAACGCTGGTCGACTCAATCGTCGATTCGATGGAAGGCAACGGATATCAGTATGAAGCGGCGGAAGTGAACAGATGCCTCCGATCCGGCCGATCGTCGAGCACGGTGATGTCCGCTGCAGACTCGATTTCAGTAATCACGGTGAGCGACACGCTGCGATCGCAGTGGGGGCTCACCTACCCGGGAGAGCAGAAATGAATCACAAAGATGCGGCGCGAGGCTTACTCGCAAAGATGACGCTCGACGAGAAAGTCGCTCAACTCTGCTCTATTTGGTTGCAGCTTGAAGGAGATGGCAGTTGGAGCCTCCGCAAGGCCAAAAGCAGCTTCATCAAAAAGACCGAGGATGACCCCAGTGAGGTGATGAAACACGGCATTGGTAGCGAACCGACAGACAGCTTTGGGCGCCGCTGTCTTCTAGCTCGCAAACTGGTGGAAAAAGGAGTCCGTTTTGTTCAGCTCTATGCCAGCACCTGGGATTCCCACGACTACATCGCCAAGGCGCACGGCGCCCTCATTCCCAGCGTGGACCGTCCAATTGCCGCGCTGATCA
>JANQQY010000452.1 GCA_028284845.1 Spirochaetales bacterium | reverse complement strand
CTACCAAAGACCTCGAGCGCCTTCGCCGCGTAGATTGTAACCCGCGGGTTCACCGAACGTTCCAGGATCGACTCGATCGGACCAATGCTCTCCACGTCGTTCAGGCGAGCCAACGCGAGCATCGCCTTCGCGCTCACCATGTAGTCAGCGGCGGTAACAGCCTCGCGGAGGGCGGGCACAGAGGCGACGGCCCCCGATTCGCCGAGGAGTTCCGCAGCCAGGTGCGCCGTCGTGTACTGCTGAGATTGCACCGCGTCGATCAACGCCGACTCGACTTCAGGAGTGAGCGTTGAATTGCGAAGCGCAGTGATCGCCTCAAGCCGAATGGTCAAACTGGGACTCGAGAGACGCTCGTGCAAACCGCCCACCGCCAGACGGGAACTCGTCTGACCAAGCGCAGCGACGGCGGTCTGCTCCTCTTCCATGGTTCGGCTGCGACGGAGCCGATTGAGCAGTCTGATGGCCCGGATGTCACGAGGCGAGAAGAGCATCCCGATGGCATCGGGGATGGGATAGGAGTTGAGGTCGGGGAGGCGCCAGAGTCGTACGATCGCGACAAGAGCGACGGCAACAAGAATCATGTAGAAGCCGCGAAATGCTCGTTCAGGTCCGCCGGGCAGGAGCGCCTCGAGACTAGACAAGACGACCCCGCCCATAAAACTACCAAGGGCGCCAAAGATGCCGGTCCCAAGGCCAAAGACGATTCCCAGGTCGAGCCTCTCTTCGGCGGCGGTCGCGGCGAAGAAGTAGTTATCCGCAGCATTCAAGATCCCGAACTGCGCCATCACAAAGAAGAAGTAGACGAGCGCGGGAAAGAGCCAGACCCAGGCTCCGGCGAGCGAGGGCGCGACAAAAAGAGGAACGTGCACAAAGAGGAGAACCGCCGCGAACATAAACAGGAGAGGCTTCGCACCAACACGGTCGATGACAGCCCGCGTGATGAGGGCCATCGTCGCCCCGCCTGCGGAGCCGGCGACCGTAAAGAACACCACGTCGCCGTCGGCATAGCCGTAGACCCGCTTGAAAAAGACGATGAGAAAGGAGTGGCTCATTGCAACGACAAAGACCAGGAGAACGTTCGCCGTGTTGAGTGTCCGAAACGGCCCCGGTTCAAAGGCTGCCTTCAGTCCGTCCCGAAAGCGGCCGGCAAAGCCTGCTCCGGCCTCCTTTGGCTCCGGGAGCCGCAGGATGAAGTAGGAGGCAGCGACTCCGGCAAGAATCCCTATGGAGAGCAGTAAGGCGTATCTCCCGACGGGGGAATCTTGGCCGAGCACCAGCGCCATGGTCGTCCCCGTGATGATCGCGCCAAGGTTGACGATGAGATGGCCGTTGGCGATAAAGGCGCCACGCTCGCGGCTTGGGGGGATCTCTCCCACGATGGGTTTGGTAGCCGTGATACCTATCCCTTTGGAGATGTTGAAGCCAAAGGCTGAAAGGGTGACGATCGCCAGCACAAGCCCGGATTGCTCCCGGAGACCCGGCAAGACGGTGAGGAGGACGGGCAGCATAAGCAGGTATCGAATCAGCCAGAAGTACCCAAAGAGTTTGACTGCTCCCATCCGTCGAACCATTCGCCGCCCAATCAACGAGAAGACGAAGGTCACCTGATAGGAGGCACCAATCAGCCCAACGAGCACATTGCCGGCGCCGAGTCGAAGTGCGTAGAGAACGATGATGTTGCCGGCGAGAAAGCTAAATGAGATGACATTAAAGACGCTGAAGCGGTAGTAGTCCGCCATCGCGCGTCTTCGTGATGTCGGTTGCACGCTACTCTACGATCGATGCACTCGTGACGTAGTCGAGATCAGGGAACGAGCCCTTCAAGTAGTCGTTTCCCCTGCTCTGGATGCTCCCCTGATCGGGACCGTTGCCGCGTGGTGCGCCCTCTCCATAGCCCCCGTGGAGCGCGAGTACTACATCCATGCCCTCGGTGACCTCGGCGATGGGTGAGAACCCCATCCCGTCAAGGCCGGTATTGTCGGCGAGGTTGATGAACAACTGCGTCGTCCGTGTGCCCGGTCCCGCCATCGCGAAGCTGATGGTACCTGCAGTGTTCGAACCCTTAACCGGATCATCCTCGATCGGCTTCTCACGCCACTGCGCCCCAATCGCAGGATCGCCGCTGATTCCAAACTGAGCGACAAAGCCGTCAAGAACTCTGAAGAACGCAACATCGCTATAGAACCCGCTCGAGATCAGCTCGTGAAAGCGATCTACGCCCAGCGGTGCCAGCTCGCGCTTGGCCGACACGGTGAACACACCTTTTGTTGTCTCAAATCGAACGTCGAACTTCTCCGGTGCCATATCTCTACAATGCTCCCTCGCGCAACTGTGCGCAGAATTCAGATGTTTTGGTGCGAATCTCTTCCATGATGGGGCGGACAAACTCCTTCTTCTCGTCCATCGAGCCGGTCGCCTTCGACGGGTCCGGGAAGGGCCAATGGAACCGCTTCTTCTCCGCCGGGAAGATCGGACACTTCTCCGCCGCCTCCGCATCACAAACGGCGATCACATAGTCGAAGGTTTTGCCCGCACGATGGAGGTCATAGACGCTCTGTGTCTTCTTCGCCCGAATGTCTATTCCCTCGTCCAGGAGCAGCTCGGCCACGACCGGATTGATCGACCCAGGCTCGATCCCGGCACTCTCGACCTCAATCAGGTCCCCGCCGCAGGTTCGAAGGAACTCTTCGGTCATCTGACTTCGCGAGCTGTTGTGAATGCAGATCGACAAGACACGTGCTTTGGCCACGGGACCTCCAGACGCGCCCGAGTGTCGCATAGATGACGGCAATTGTCTTTGGGTCGCAGCCGATCTACCGTGGACGATGACGGACACGTCGATATTCTCTGGGCTCCCGGCACCGGAACGCGGTAAGATGGAGCAGGGGGCAGTATGAAGCTCGGAAGAAACGACCCATGCCACTGCGGCAGTGGAAAGAAGTACAAACACTGCTGCTACGCTCTCGACAGCGTGAAGCATGAAGACCCGATCATCGAAGCGCCCGAGCAGGCCGATGACGCGGATTCAACGGACGAGAAGGACTCATCCGGCGGCGACCACCACCACACACCGCACCGTCACAACAGCGGTCGCGCGCGATTTCAGGGAGGCTCGAAATCGGGTGGAGCAAGCTTCCGGCCGAACCTGAACCGCGGCGGACAACGGGGCTCGTGAGCGACCACGACGCATCTCCGCTCAATCGCAGCGGAGGCACCCAACGAGAGGCGCACGATCTCCTTGGCGAGAGCCTGTCGCTTGGGCCGCTCCGTGTCGACAATCGGATCGTGATGCCACCCCTTGTCGTCTGGCTCTCAGACGCGGGCGGCGAGGCTACGCACCACCATGTCGATCACTACGCGAGATCGGGTGGGCCGGGTCTCCAGATCGTGGAGGCAACGGCCATTTCTCCCGAGGGCAGGCTCCATGGAACGCAACTCGGGATCTGGTCCGACTCACAGGTTCCAGGTCTGAGAAGAATCGCAGAGGCGATCCACAATGCCGGCGGCGTCGCGGGTATCCAGCTGCACCACGCGGGCGGTAGCACCCAACTCAAGCACACGTACGGTGAGCCACCTCGGGTTCCGTCTCTCACGGCACCCGGGGTCCCGGACGGCTCAGTCGAGCTTACGGATGCCCAGATTGCGGAGGCGATCGAGGCATTTGCACACGCAACGCGCAGAGCGCTCGACGCCGGCTTTGAGGTTATCGAGCTGCACGGGGCTCACGGCTACCTGATAAGTCAATTTCTCTCGCCGGTCTCCAACGTGCGAACCGACGAGTGGGGCGGCAGTCCGGAGGCGCGTCGGCGTTTCCTACGTCGGGCTGTCGGCGCCGCTCGTGAAGAGATCGATCGTCACCGGGATCCGGCGGCACTCTGCGTGCGCCTGGGAGTGGCCGCGTCAGGCACACGCGAACTCTCGATCGAGGAGGGGCTTGCAGCGGCCGCCGATGCGGTTGAGGCGGGCGCAGACTTCCTTGATGTCTCCCACGGCGGTGGCATGGACCCCACTCTCGCCGAGGAGGTCACGCTCCGCTCAAAGGAGATACTCACAAACGCAGACCCAACGCTTCTCCTCTCCGCACTTGTTCGTGCATCGCAGCGAGTGCCGGTGGTGGGTGTGAGCGGCATCCGAACACCTGAGGCCGCGGCGGAAGCCATCGAAGCCGGTGTCTGTGATCTCGTTGCAGTTGGAAGAGCGATCCTCGCCGACCCCGGGTGGGCTCGAAAATCCCTTCGACTTAATGGTGATGGCCAGGTAGGCGATGACAACGCACCTGCGGCGATCGAGCTATGCCACGAGTGCCGTCCCCGCTGTTTCTGGTTCAAGGAGCCGGAGCGGTGCCCGGCACGACGCCGGTTGGCAAAGCGGGGCGAACAGACCCCGCTGGAGGATATCTACGATGCAGCACGACGTTGAACACAGGGAACAGGAGGGCCGGTTCGTGGTCTCCGAACTCGGACACGAGGCCTACCTCGAGTACCACGAACTCCAGGACGGGACGCTCGACTATGCGCATACCTTTACCCCGAACGAGATTCGGGGACGAGGAATCGCAACCGCGATCATCCGCGAGGCGCTCGACTGGGCGATGGCAACCAAGAAGCGTGTTCTTCCAAGTTGTCCATTCGTGAACACCTATATTGACCGGCATGGCGAGTACAAGGCCGTTCTGTAGGCCCTGCTCAGCTTGCATCGGTCCGTCAAGTAGCTATGCCAATTCTTCGATCGGTTACTGTCTTCTGCGGCTCGGGCACCGGAAATAGACCCGCCTATGTTGAAGCTGCAAAAGCCTTCGGACATCTCCTTGCATCGAACGGTCTGACGCTGGTCTACGGCGGTGGGCGAACCGGACTCATGGGCGCTGTCGCGGACGCCTCGCTCGCCTCAGGAGGCGAGGTGATTGGGATCATCCCACGGCATCTCTTCGAGCGCGAAGTGGGTCACACCGAGGTGAGCGAATTGGTGGTGGTGGGTGACATGCATGAGCGCAAGGCGATGCTCGCTGAGCGAGGCGATTGCTTCGTGACGCTCCCGGGCGGCAGCGGAACCCTTGAGGAGTTCTTCGAGGCGTGGACGTGGAAGCGTCTGGGTCTTCACAAAAAGCCGATCGCATTTCTCAATAGTGACGACTACTGGTCCGGCCTTGTTGAGACATTGCGCAACATGGCCGCTGCCGGCTTCCTCGACTCGGCCGACCTCGACGAGATCATCGTTGAAGAGACGCCCGCGGCGCTTCTGGAGCGCCTTGGAAGCGTCCCTTCACGGTAGATGGCTAGCTCAGAACGAGATCACAGGCATCAGCGGGCATCCAGTGCGCGTCTTCGCCTCTCCACTTGACGTTGCACCCGAGTGGATTGGTCAGCGCTACGCTCACCGGCTTGCCGGAAACGACTTCATCAAGCGCCGCCTCAAGATCGTTGGTAGTGATCTTCTCAGCATCCTTCGGATTGTCGACCGCACGGCCGGTGTAGACGAGCTTTCGATCGCCGTCAAAGACGTAGAAGTGGGGCGTCCGCAATGCGCCATATGCTCGCGCTACGTCCTGGGACTCGTCCCGGAGGTATGTCCAGGGGAACGCATGCTCCTTCATCCTATCAACCATGCTCGGGAAGTCGTCGTCCGGATGAAACTCGGTGTCGTTTGAGTTGATCGCCACAAACCGGACTCCCCGGGGCGCGAATGCCTCGACCGTCTTCCGAGTTACCTCATCTGATCCCTTTACGTAGGGACAATGATTGCACGTGAAGAAGACGACCAGCACAGGCGCCTCTGCAAAATCAGTAAGGGAGTACTCTCTGCCGTCGGTTGCAGGAAGCGTGAAGTCCGGCGCGACCTGCCCTATCTCAAGTGTAAATGCCATGATTCCTCCGTGCTCAAGGTAGATATCGAACCTCAGATTTCCAAATTGCTCTCGTTCTTTTTGCTCCCATTGACCGCCGCGGGTTCGTATGGAAAGCTCGCGTGGTGGCTCTTGGGCACCCATACTTCACGCCGATCTCTCCGGCCGGACAGGTCGTGCAGAAGCGAATTCTTTCGATCGATGTAAAGCGGGAACAGGATGACGACGCGACGAACGGTGCCTCTGAGCTGTGCGTCGTCTACGAAATCGCAAACCCGTACAAGCATCCTGTTTCGGTAACCATCCAGTCGGGTCTCGCCCTCCTCTACCAGTTCGGCGCCGGCACAAAAGAAAAGAAGAAGCCGGAGCTCCACGTCGTGCCCTCAACGGTCACCGACCGATCAAAGGGCGAGATCCTCTACGTAGCTGACGAGACGGCAAATGCGGTGGGGACCGCCGGGGTGCAGCGTATTCACGTCGGGACTGGAATTCCCAACTACGGGAATGCCATCGCGGTGAACCGAACGCTCGTTCCGGGATCGTCTCTGAAGGTCGAGGCGCGGACCGCCGTGCCAACCGGCGTTGAACGCATGATCCTTGTCGACGCGATGGTCGATTCCGACCGGCCGTACGGTCTCTACCCCCAGCTCCTCGACTCTGAGGATGAGGCGACCGCCGTTCCTCCCCCGATTCGGGTCTACAAGGGAGCGAATTTTGACGCGAATACGCAACGCATTCGACTTGCAGGACTCGAATCCTTGGCCCGGATCGATGGACGTCGAGGCCAACGATCAGAACCCGACTCCTCGAGTCGTGCAAAGCGCCTCTACGACTACCTCACGAAGATTCGAAGGAGAGTGGCGAACCGCGGAGTAAGGCAGCTCCTCTTGTGTACTGCAACCGGGGTGTTGCTGGCTACCTCGATGTTCGCCCGGTACGCCCTCGCCGGGCTCAACCAGGCGATGATCGTCGAGGCGGGTCGAATCGCGGCGATCGTTGTCTTGGCCCTTCTCACCGCAGCTGGTGTTCGGGGGGCCCGAATCACGCTTGCCGTTGCGTTCCTGCTCTCTGGATTGTTCGCCCTCATCCAAGTCGTGACACTGGTGATTCAGGGGTCGGTCGGGTCATCGATCCTCTTGACGGAAGCAACAGCGATACCGACTCTCTACGTGCTGTGTTCGGCAATCGTGACGCTATCGGCACCGATCCGATCATTGCAGACAAAAAAGCAGAGAGCCGAATGACGCGCACGATACACCAGCGGCAGGGCAGAGAAGAGTACTGGATCGAAGTCGGCGAGAAGGGGATCTCCTATCGCTCTCGCATCGCGGGCAACGACGGAAGAGCGACGGTTGCGTTCGAACTGCTCTCTCGAAACACAAAGACGCAGCGGCGGTCGAACCCTTTCTTTCGAAATGCATCGCTCTACTTCGCAATCCTAACCGTTCTCACAGTGGCATTTGGTTTTCTACTCGAGGTAGATGTCCGAGTCTCGCTCATCTGGGCGGCGCTCTCGGCCGCATGCTACGTAGGATTCAGGATTGGAGGCGCCTCGTACGAGGTGTTTCCGCTGACAGACGGGCGGGTGTTCAGAGTGATGAAAAACCGGCCGCGAAAGAGCGAGTACGAGGAGTTCCGGAGGGAGCTCTTCGCGAGCAGAGATCGCTACCTCAGAGACCGATACGCAAAGATCAATGTCGATCGCCCTGCACCTCTTGAGCGCCGACGGATCGAGTGGCTTCACAACGAGGGTGTGCTCGAGGATGATGCCTTCGCCACGATCGTTGAGACGATTGACGAGCAGGCACTCCAGTAGTCGGAAGTCCTACGCGCCAACAAGCAGAAGCGTCGCGGTGATTGCAAGGAGCACTTGAAGAGCGCGCCGCACGGCTTGGGTCGGAAGGCGGTCGTGAAGCCGAGTCCCAAGATAGAGCCCAACGCCGATCGCCGGAAGCACCGCCAGCGCCGTGAGCAAGAGAGACCCGGTCAGAATCCCGCTCGATGCGTAGATCGGTACGCGAACGGCAATCACCACTGAGAAAAAGGCGAGGAGTGAGGCCTTGATTGCCCGTTTCTCTTTGAGCGCCTCATTGAAGTAGAGCACCACGGGCGGTCCACTTACGCTGAAGGCTCCTCCAAGCGCCCCACCGGCAACCCCCAACAGAGCTACCCCCAGGGAGCGCCAGAATCCGCCCGGAAACGGCACCCGTTCACTCGCCTCCGTCGGGCTCGAACCGGCCGCGGCGCTCCTGATCGAGCTATAGAGGCTCGCTCCAACGGCAAGGAGAATGATCGCGCCCAAGGTCACTCGCACGAGACTCTCGTCGAGCCGCACGAGATAGACAATGCCCAGGGGAACTCCAACGACACCACCGGCGAGCACAAGCAGGATCCGTGAGCGATCGATGCTCCGGCGAAGC
>JANQQY010000441.1 GCA_028284845.1 Spirochaetales bacterium | reverse complement strand
CGTGGATGCACGCCTGACCACTCGGATTCAGTCGGAGGCAGGGTCTGAATCGGTTCCGACCGAACGCGAGATAGCGGTCGCTCCTACGGTTACCGGCGTCGTTACGGTGAGCGCGGTCGACATTGTTGTCGAGGCCGGGTACGACGGTCGTTTCCTGGCGGACGAAGAGCTCCCGGCCGAACACCTCGTGAACGGCGGTGCGGGCGTCGACCTTACCATCGGCGATACCACGACGGTCGAGGCACGCGCAGGAGTGAGCTGGGAGCCCGGATCGGCTCTCCGCTATCCGTGGTCGATCGCCGCTTCGGCCGTCCTTGGATCGGTCGACCTGCGCATTAGCGGCGGATACGAGGTCGAGCCAATTCGACTCTCTGAGATCTGGGCAGCGATGCCGCTCGCATCGGTCCAGCCGGAGGGCTCAAGCGCAGACATCGTCACCAATCCCAGATGGATCGCCGATTCCGGCGCGACCTGGTATGCGAGCCCGTCCCTCACTTTGGGTGCAGGCGTCGGTATTGCGGCAAACGATCAGGCACTCCGGATCGACGGATTCGACACGGTGAGCGAGCAGTTTGCGACGAGCCAAACGGAGGCGACAACACTCGAAGTTCGCGCCGATCTTGCATGGCGACCTTCCGAGTTGGTCTCTGTTGAGGGAGGCTGGAGCAGTTCGTTCCTCGATCTCCTCCCTGGTGAGCCCTCCACCTCTCTTGGGGCGATAGTCCGAGTCTCGGACCGATCGGAACGAGTCAGTGCGGCCGTCGACGCGGAACTCGCATTCTATCCGGAGTTTGTGATGCCGGAGATCAACTTCACGACGAGCTACACACCGACCGACGAACTCGAGTTCGTGCTGGCAGCTCGGGATGTCCTCGCACCACTCATGGAGGAGGGGCGGCCGGCGTTCGGACCCGTAGTGAGTTCGGAGTATCCCTTTATCGCGCCGGGATTCACGGCGTCGATCTCGGCTCGCATCTCTCTCTAGGAGTACCTATGTCTGCACTGCTCGAACGCGGCGGTATCATTCTCTACGTTATCATCGCGCTCTCCGTGGTCGCGATCGCGATCATCATCGATCGCCTGATCTACTTCAGAAAGATCAGGACCGATGAAGGTGTTGTGCTGAGTCGTCTGAAGGCCGCTGTTTCAAAGGGACACTTCGACGAGGCGCTTGCGATCTGCGAGAGCAATCCGAGCCCCATTGCGAATCTGAGCAAGGTGGGAATCGAACACCGGAGCTTCCCGGAAGAGGTCATCAAGAACATGATCACCGATGCCGCCAACATGGAGGTTCCCAAGATGGAGCGATTCCTGCCGGCGCTTGGAACGATCGCGCACATCGCGCCGCTCCTGGGTCTGCTGGGAACCGTGACCGGAAACATCCAGGCATTCGGCGTCTTGGGCGAGTTTGGAGCGGTGGGTGGTAACCCGGCAGTCCTCGCGCGCGGGATTGCCGAGGCGCTGATTACCACCGCTGCCGGGATCATCGTGAGTATTCCCGCCATCAGCTTCTACAACTACCTCGTGAGCCGGGTGAACCATATGATCATCCGGCTCGAGAACCGTGTGAACGAACTGGTCCTTGTGCTCAAGAGAGGCGAGTAGTGCAGTTCAGACGACGCCTGACACCTCGGGCCAACGTCGATCTGATACCAATGATCGATGTGGTCTTTCAGCTGGTGGTCTTTTTTATGGTCTCGTCCACCTTCGCGCTAACACCGGGAATCGCTCTCGATCTGCCCGAGTCGCAGAGCTCCGAACCGGTCGTGATCAATCGGCTGGTTGTAACGGTCGCTTCCGAGAGCGAGTTCTACGTCAATCGCGAGCGGGTAGCACTAGACGAGATGGCGCCGACGCTTCTGGGGTTGGGCGGCTCCGCAGAGGAGGGAGAGGCGCTCAGTGCAATCGTTGAAGCAGACTCCGCCGTTTCGTACGCGACCATTGTCCGAGTGCTCGATGTCCTTCGGTCGGCCGGGTATCGCGGAATTGCGCTTCGCACACTGGAGGAGTAGGGCGTGGTCCTGCGTGAGCGAGAGCGGCTACTCTTTAGCATTGCGCTTGCCGTCGTCATCCACGGAGTGATCGGCGCTGCGATTCTTCTCATCGGTTTCTCGGCCGAACCCTTTCCGGAAACGCTGCCGGTCACGATTACCCTCCCGGATTTTGTCTCGCCGTCAACTCCGGTGGATGAACCCGCTCTAGACCTCAAGATCGACGAACCGCCGGTTGAGCCCGTACTGACGCCGGAACCGATACCCGAGATCGCATCGTCGCCACAGAACGAGAGCGGCTCCGTGCAGGAGATCGCGCCGGATGCCGGGAGAGCGCCGGTGGACGCGAGTTCCCCAGCTGGCGCGCGAGACGCTCCGCCGGGGAGCTTCTCGCTTGATGACGATCCCATGCTTCGAACCTCCGCCGCGGACGATCGAGCGGCGGAGAGAGAGGCGCTCCGGAGAGACCCGGATGATCTCTTCGCTCGAGAGGATCCCATCGATCACTCCGCGTCGCTCCCTGAGGACTGGGTACGACCCGGCGAGTTCACGACCCAGCCGCTCGACTCTCTTTCACCGGCGGAGCAGGAGACGATTCGGGAACTCAGCCAGGAACTCTCCGGCTTCCGCTCGCTCCTGGAGAGCGTTGTGGACGCCCTGGCAAGCCCACCCGGCGATCAGGCGACCGCACGCTCGGGAGATCCAAACGGTTCCGCCTCGTCCGAGAACGCTGATGATGGAGATCAGCCTGACGTGACCAGCGTCCCCGGCGGGGGCGTTCAGTGGGTCGGCGGCGATGGCCGTTCGCTCATCGGGAACGCCGCCCGGCCCCAGGTGAGCGCGAGTGACTTTGGCGGGAGCGTTCCCGAGAGGGTCCACTACATCATCGTTTTTCAGGTAGACGAGACGGGGCTCATCGTTCCGGGATCCTTGATTCTTCGCCAGAGCTCCGGATATCCTCGCGTTGATTCCAACGTAAGGGCGGCAGTTCAATCGTGGCGGTTCGAAGCGGCACCCGGCGCGCCGACGACGACCGCGATCGCGCAGCTTGTCATCGCCCGGGACGAGATGTAATGCCTATTCGAGCCGTCGGCTTTGATGTCGACGGCACGCTCTATCCCAACCGCGTCATGTACCTTCGCTCGTTTGGTTTTGTGGCGCGGCGATTGCGCCTTATGCGTGCCTACGCGGCCGTTCGGCGTGAGATCCGCCGAATCCGACCGATCGAAGATTTCGATGCGCTCGAGGCCGAGTTGCTCGCCAAGCGCCTACGAGTCTCTGAGGAGCTGGCTCGCGAGCGAATCGAGCGAGAGATCTACGGCGTCTGGGAATCGGTCCTCGATCGCGTGCCGCTCTACGCGGGAGTCCGCGACTGCGTTGAGCGGATTCGGGCGCGTGGTCTTCGCCTGGCCGTCTCCTCCGATTTCCCAGTTCGTGCAAAGATCCAGCGCCTTGGTTTGGGCGGGCTCTTTGACTGCGAGCTATGGACCCAGGAGTCGGGATACCTCAAGCCCCACCCGGAGCCGTTTGACGCGCTCTGCCGATGCCTTGGAACGGATCCTTCCGAAACCCTCTACGTGGGCAATAGCTACCACTACGACATCATGGGTGCGAAGGCGTTTGGGATGCGAGCCGCCCATATAGCGCGACACGCTCCCGCCGGGTCGGTCGCCGACCTGACCTTCTCCGACTACGACGACCTGTGCGACTATGTAAGTCGCAATGCCTGATCACTATTCCTTTCTGCGTGACGTCTACTTTTTTCGCGACCTCTCAGACGAACAGGTGAAGGCAGTCGAACACCTTTGCAAGGAAGATCACTTTGACCGTGGCGATGTCATCTTCCGAGAGAATGCGCCTGCGGAGCGCTTCTTCATCGTCCTTGAAGGGATGGTCGAAGTCTGGAAAGACTATGCGTCGCCCGTGCCCGATCTCTTGGGTGTTCATGGCAAGGGCCATCTCTTTGGCGAGATGGCGCTCATCGACGATCTGCCGCGGAGCGCTACCGTTGTAGCCAAGACCAATACAATCGTGCTCTACCTCTTCCGCGAAGAGTTCGACCGTGTTCTGCGCGAGAACCCCGCGGTGGCCCTCTCGATCCTTCGATCCCTCTCAGCGATTGTTCGCAAGAGCAATGAGAGCTTTGTTGTTGATTTGCGGCGTCGCAATGAAGAACTCGAGAAGGCCTATCGAGAGTTGCAAGCGGCTCAGGGAGAACTACTGCGCGCCGAACGCCTCTCCACGCTTGGCAAGATGTCCTCAATGATCCTCCACGACATCAGAAACCCCATCTCGATCCTTCGCGGATTCGGGGAGATGATCCAACTGGTATCCGATGATCCTGAGAAGGTCAGCCAGTACGCCGCGAGCAGCGTGAAGGAAGCCGACCGCCTCAACCGATTGGCCAACGAGCTTCTGGACTACAGCCGCGGCGAGATCAGACTCGACGTGCGTGTGACGCCGGTTGGTGATGTGATCGATCTCGCCGTGGATTCTCTTGAGGAACGGTTTCAGAGGCGCGGTGTCTCGGTCACCGTAAGGAATGAGGTGCCGGTTCCCGTGTTGCTCGACGCCGATCGGATGGGGCGTGTGCTGACGAATCTCTGTGACAACGCTCGCAAGGCGATGTCGAAGGGCGACCACCTCACGGTCGTCGCGCGTATGGAGGGCGAGTATGTCGTGTTCCAAGTCTCAGATACGGGGCGCGGCATGGAGCCGGATGTGGTCGCCCACATCTTTGAACCCTTCTACTCCTCCTCGCCCGACGGGGGAACGGGACTCGGAATGGTTATCGTGAAGAGTGTTGTCGAGGCCCACCGAGGCACAATCGCCGTTGAGAGCGTGCCGGGGAAGGGAACGACGGTGACGGTACGCATCCCGTCGAAAGCATAGGAAGGCAGGGGACTCAAAGCCCAAAGAGCCGGCGCGCATTCTCGCCGGTGATCCGGACGATGTGCTCGACAGAGGTGCTCCGTACCTCCGCGAGTGTCTCAATCGTGTAGTGCATCAGCGCAGAGCTGTTGGGCCGCCCGCGTGCGGGTTGAGGCGGCAGGTAGGGGGCATCGGTTTCCACCAAGAGACGATCGTCCGGCACCATCCGAGCTGCATCCCGGATGGCGTCCGAACGCTTGTAGCTGAGGTTACCGCCGAACGAGATATCCATCCCTTGGTCCAAGCAACGTCTGCAATAGTCCGCGTCTTGTGAGAAGCAGTGCATCACGCCTCGGCCACCGAAGGAGGAGAGGTGTTGCATCATCTGCTCCTCTGAAGATCGATTGTGGATGATTACCGGAAGGGCGTGCTTCATGGCAAGTGAAAACTGGATGTGAAGTGCCTCGGCCTGCTGGGTAGCGAACGAGTCTGAGTGGTAGAAGTCGAGCCCGAGCTCTCCAATCGCGACGATCCCGGAATCCGCCTCAAGCTGCCCTTCAAGCGTCTTGATCTGCTCTCGCCATTCTTCGCCTACCGATGTTGGATGCAGACCGGACGAGAAGTGAACCGTTTCCCCGTGCGAGAAGCGGCGCCTCCGTTCGTCCAGATCTTCTGGAACGATTCCTACGTCAATAATCGCGGCACCCGGCGTGCGTGCCGCACGTTCGAGCACCTGCTGCGGATCCACGCCTTTTGATTCGTAGATGGAGAGGTGGGTGTGCGAATCGACGCTTCCCTCGTAGAACCACTCGTCCATGCTGCACCCTATCGGGTTCCTCAGTGTGGCGAAAGGGAGCCGATCGGCGCTTCGCGCGACTTGCGATAGCGATGTGTGCAAAAAATTGCGCACATCGCTGTTCAGTGCGGCTCTTTCGTCGACAAATGCCACACAATCGCGTTCGGTGCGCCACCTGAATCGGTTTAGGCACAGAGTTGCGCGCGTTCTCAAGAAAGCTGCAGAAAAAAGTTGCACGATTGCCAAAACCGGTTTAGCATTGCGCATCGTTGCGTTGCAACGTCCAAGCGCGGGCCGCCAGGCCTGCGAACAACGGAGGTTTGTATGAAGAGATTTGTTCTCGTCCTGCTGATTCTCGCTGCCATCCTCGTCCCGGCATTTGCCGCGGCGGAGGCTGAAGCACCTGTCGAGGAACCGATTGTCGTTGATCCCGACACCACGCTGGTGATCTGGGCAGACGACACTCGTGCCCCGATCCTCGAAGCTATTGGAGCCGACTTCACCGCTCAGTACGGCGTCCCCGTGACAATCCAGGAGCTTGGTTTTGGCGACATTCGCGACAATATCAAGGTTGCTGGCCCCGCCGGCGAGGGTGCAGACATCATCATTGGCGCTCACGACTGGCTTGGTGAGCTTGTAGGAAGCGGAATTGTCGCACCGATCGACCTTGGTTCGCGTGTAAACGACTTTACCTCCTCTTCGATCGCCGGTTTCACCTACGACGGTGAGCTCTACGGCATGCCGTACGCTGTTGAGAACCTTGCGTTCTTCTACAACCCCGACTTCGTCTCCCAGGCCCCCGAGACATGGGAAGAGGTTCGACGGGTAGCCGAGTCGCTGCAGAATGCCGGAACGGTTGAGTATGGGTTCGTGCGCCAAGAGGGTGATCCGTACCACTTCTTCCCCATTCAGACTGCCTACGGTGGCTACGTCTTTGGCGTGAATTCGGACGGTACCTATGACGCGGACGACGTTGGCATTGACAACGCGGGCTCGATCGAGGCTGCCACGTGGCTTGAAGGGATGGTTACTTCCGGCAATATCCCCGCCGGCGTTGACTGGGACACCTATCACTCGCTCTTCGAGAGCGGTCAGGCTGCGATGATCGTGACCGGTCCATGGGCGCTCGATCGACTCGATGCCTCCGGTGTGAACTACGAGATCGCCAACCTCCCGGGTGGCGGCAAGCCGTTCCTTGGTGTGCAGGGCTTCATGATCAGCTCGTTCAGCGAGAATCAGGCTCTTGCTGAGGCGTTCCTCACCGAATTCGTCGCTACGACGGACGTTATGCTCGACCTGTTCGACCGGGGCGGACGACCACCGGCTCTCATCGACGCGCTGAATGCGATCGATGATCCGCGAATGGCCGCCTTTGGCGAAGCCGGTCGCGAGGGACTTCCCATGCCGGCGATTCCCGAGATGTCGGCCGTGTGGAGCGCATGGGGTGACGCGGTCACTCTGATCATGCAGGAGCAGGTCACCGGCGCCGAGGCGTTCGCGACTGCCGCAGAGCAGGTCCGTGCGACCATCGCAGGGAACTAAATGAGTACTGCAATGCAGACTGAGGGCGCTCCGGCGCCCTCTTCACTTCCCGGAGGCCCAAAGCCGTCTCATCCGTTCTTCTCACTCAAGCCAGTACGTCTACTGATCCGGTTCGGCATGCTTGCCATCCTGGATGCCTTCAGCTTGCTGTTCATCTGGACGCTGATTGCGAATGGTCGATATCCGCTCGCCGCGTTCGTCTTTGTGATCACAGTCGGGGTCAACATCGCCTTCCTCGTTGAGAAGGCCTATCCATTCAGATGGTTTGCGCCCGGACTCGCCTTGATGATCCTCATGCTGGTCTACCCAACTGCGTATACGCTCTACGTCGCCTTCACGAATTACGGCGACGGCAATCTACTGACTCGAGTTCAGGTCATCGACCAGATTGAGAGCAGAACCTTCGCGCCGGAGGGCGCAACCGAGTACTCCTGGACGGCTTTTCGATCGAACTCAGACCCAGACGAGTATGTTCTCTGGATCCAAACCGAGGGCGAGTCATTCCTCGCTGAGGTCGGCGAGGAGCTCACGACCCTTGATAATGCGTCGAGCGCCATTCGAGGCTCACTCGACGCGAGCGGTATTCCCACCGATGTGCCCGGCTTCACTCGACTTGCCCCCAATCAGATCTTTGCGATTCTCGACGCTCTCACCGAAATCACCTTCGGCGAAGAGCCCAATACGGTAACGGTCGACAGCGTTCGTGTCGCTCGAAGGCTCGAGCAGCGCTACCTCTTTGACAGCGTCGCGGACACCTTCACCGATCAGCGAACCGGCGTCGTCTACACCCCAGTTCAGGGAACCTTCACGGCAGACGACGGGAGCACCTTGAGCCCGGGTTACTGGGTTCCAGTGGGGGGCGAGAACTTCCGAAGACTGTTCAGGAGTCCATCGCTACGCGGTCCCTTCATCCGGGTCCTGATCTGGACCTTCGCCTTCGCGGTTTTCTCCGTGCTGCTCACATTCTCCGTTGGACTCTTCTTCGCCATGGTGTTCGATCACCCCAACATGCCGGCGAAGAACGTGCTCAGATCGTTAGTCCTGATTCCCTACGCGCTTCCCGCGTTTATCACGGCCAACATCTGGAGAGGAATGTTCCTGCCGCAGTTTGGAGTGATTTCTACGACGCTCGAGAATCTCTTTGGATCGAGTCCGTTGTGGCTGGCTGATCCCACGTGGGCGAAGGTCGGTATCCTCATCATCCAGACCTGGCTCGGCTTCCCCTACATGATGATCATCTGTACCGGCGCCCTCCAATCGTTGCCCTCAGATATCTTTGAGGCGGCCACGATTGACGGAGCGGGTCCTCTGCGCAAGTTCTGGAACCTGACGCTTCCGCTTCTGCTTGTGTCCGTCGGGCCGCTCCTGATTGCCAGTTTTGCCTTCAACTTCAACAACTTCACGCTCATCGATATCTACGCCGAGGGCGGACCACCGATCGTCGGGACGCTCACTCCCGCTGGGCACACCGACATCCTGATCACCTATGTCTTCAGGCTCGCGTTCTCCGGTGGACGAGGCGCCGACTTCGGCTACGCCTCGGCGATCACCATGGTCATCTTCTTGATTTTGGCGACCATCACGGCGTTGCAGTTCCGCTTCACGCGGATCTGGGAGGAGATCTCAGAAAATGTCTAGCCTACAAGCCGCAACCCCGCTCAAGTATCGTCTTCGCAACCAGCTCGACGTTGGATGGCGCGTTCTGGTTGCACTCCTCGCGCTGGCCTTTGCCTTGGGCCCCGTGCTTCTCATTGTTTCGGCATCGCTTGATCCCCGAGATTCGATGGTGTCGCAGACGGTCATTCCGGAGAACGCCGACTTCTCGAACTACTCCGACCTCCTCACGAGCGAGATACATCCCTACGGTCGATGGCTGCTGAACACCCTCAAGATCTCCATCATCACCGCCGGCCTGACCGTCCTGATCTGCTCGATCAGTGCCTACGCCTTCTCACGGTTCAGATTCAAAGGGCGACGGGGACTGCTTCTCACCGTCTTTCTCGTGCAGGTCTTTCCGAACGCGCTCACGATGGTTGCGACCTTTCTCCTGATCCAGGCCGTCGGTCTCTTTATCCCGTCATTGGGGCTCAATAGCCACGGGGGTCTTATTCTCGTCTACTTGGGCGGCGCGATGGGGATCAACACCTGGCTGATGAAGGGCTACTTCGATTCGGTTCCCCGAAGCCTCGATGAGTCGGCGAGGATCGATGGCGCGACCGACTGGCAGATCTACTGGCGAATTATCTTGCCGGTCGTCAAACCGATTTTGACGGTAGTCGCGCTGCTGTCGTTTATTGGAGCCTACTCGGATTTCCTGATTCCGCAGATCGTCTTGCAGGACACCGATCAGTTTACGCTCGCTGTGGGTCTCTCGCTCTTTATCCGAAACGGCGACTACAGCAAGGCGTGGGGCATCTTTAGTGCCGGGGCACTGATCGGCGCCATCCCCATCGTGACGCTCTATATGTTCCTCCAGAACTTCCTTGTCGGAGGCCTCACCGCTGGAGCAGTGAAGGGATAGTGCGAATGGGTATCAGACTCGGCGCACTTCTTGTGCTCGTGGTGGCTCTCGCTGCCTGCGTCTCGGCTCCTCCGGAGCGCGGGGCGCGGGAGATGTCGGAGGATGTTCTCTACGTCAATCTCCTCTGGCATCAGCATCAGCCGCTCTACTTCAAGGATCCGGACACGGGTGTCTACTCGCGGCCCTGGGTACGGGTGCACGCAACCAAGAGCTACTACGACATGGCCGCGATCCTTCGCGACTATCCGGAGGTGCGGGCGACGTTCAACCTAACGCCCGTGCTCCTGCGTCAACTCGAGGATTATACCAACGGGGCGAAGGACATCTATTGGGTGCTCGCAGAGAAGCATCCCTCGGAACTCACCGATTCGGAGAAGCAGTTCATTCTCGAACGCTTCTTTGACGCGAATCACGACAACCTGATTGGTAAGTTTCCGAAGTACACCGAGCTCCTTGAGCGCCGTGCGGCAATCGATACTCGCACGCTGGAAGGCCTCGCTGCTTTCAGCGAGCAGGACTACATGGACCTCCAGGTCTTCTTCAATCTCGTCTGGTTCGACCCGAGCTTCTTGGAAGAGGAGCCGCTCGCTTCGCTGGTTGCCAAGGGCGGCAACTTCGAGCAGAGCGACAAGGCGATCATCTTTGCCCAGGCGCGCCGGGTGATCTCCAGGGTCGTTGACGTCCATCGCGAGCTTCAGGACGCCGGTCAGATCGAAGTCATCACGACTCCGTATGCCCACCCCATCCTTCCGTTGATTTTTAACACGCGTCTGGCGGCTACCGGGGATCCCACCGCGGAGCTTCCCGCCGAGTTTTACTACCCAGGCGACGCAGTCGCGCACCTTGAGCGTAGCGTCGAGATCTACCGGGAGAACTTTGGCCGTGACCCTCGCGGACTGTGGCCGGCAGAGGGTTCCGTCGCGCAAGAGATCGTGAAGATGGTGGGGGATGCAGGCTATCAGTGGATGGCGTCCGGTGAGCAGGTACTGGCCAAGAGTCTTGGTCTCGAGGGGTTCGTGCGAGATGCGACGGACACCGTGACCAATGCAGACGCCCTCTACCGGCCCTATATCGTTCAGCCATCACGAGGAGAACCGGTCACGATCGTCTTCCGCGATCTGCGCCTCTCCGATCTTATTGGTTTTGAGTACTCGGGAACTCCGGGACGGGCCGCTGCCGCAGATCTGATGGCACGACTCGAACGAATCAGGCAACGCCTCATTGAGGAGACAGGAGATTCAGGTGGGCCGCATCTCGTCAGCATCATCCTCGATGGCGAGAACGCTTGGGAACACTATCCGAACGACGGCAGAGTCTTCTTGAATGCGCTCTATGAGATGCTTTCTGAATCGGAGACGGTGCAGACGACAACGGTACCCGAGTTCATGGAGGCCTTCCCCGAGCAACGAGCGATCGAAGATCTCTGGCCTGGGTCGTGGTTCTCTTCAGACTTCAGCACCTGGATCGGTGAACGCGAGGAGACCAAGGCGTGGAACATGCTGGGGCAGGTTCGAAACTTCCTCGCTCTCTACGACCAGCGTGGTCGGCGTGAAACCACGCCTGAGCGACTCGAATTGGCGCTCGACTACATGTACCTGGCGGAAGGCTCCGACTGGTTCTGGTGGTACGGCTCGGATCAGGAGTCGGGAAACGACGAGTACTTCGATCGCGCCTATCGTGAGCTTCTTGCGAATGTGTTTCGCGCGCTCGGCGAGCCGGTTCCGGACTATGTCAACGTTCCGATCATCCCGGCTCGGCCGGCACCGCCTGCCAAGCGACCAATGGCTCTCTTCACGCCCGAGATGGACGGGTCGATTGGCCAGGATTGGGAGTCGGGAGGTTACTATCGAGCGACCGGGTCTGCTCAGGCACGGGCGTCCGACCTGCTTGACCGACTCTCCTACGGCTTTGACGCAGAGAGTCTCCATATCGGAGTGGAGGCGGCGACCGATCTTGAAGCTGCCCTGCGTGCCGGTCCCCTCCAGCTCTATCTTGCCTACCCGGGACAGGGAGCGGTCTCTCCCTTCGTCGACGGAACGGGCTCCTCTCTCGTTGGTTTTGATGCGAGCCTCTACATCGAACTCGGTCCGGACGGACTCTCTCTCAATCGGTTCACCGGCGACGATTGGGAGGCCGTTGATCATGAAGTGGCCTGGCGAATCGACGGCCGATCCTCCGAGCTCCGCATCCCTCTCGCTACCTTTGGCGACATGGAGAGTGGTGACGAGTTCAGATTCGCGCTCTTCAGAGTTGAGGCGAGCGGGGTAACCGATCAGCTACCCTCCGACGGACCGGGACGTGCCAATGTCCCTGAGCTTGGCGGGGGAAGAGTTGTCTTTGCGGTTGAAGATCCTGCGCAAGATGATCATGGTCCCGGCAGCTACACCTATCCGACCGATAGCGTCTTTACTCCCGGCTCATACGACATCCGGAGATTTGTCGTCGAGGAAGAGGAGCGATACTACAAATTCACGGTGGACGTGAATGCACCTATTCAGAACCCGTGGGGTTCGGGAATCAACCTCTCTATCCAGACCTTCGACATCTACATCGATACCGATCCAGGGGCAGGAACGGGGGCGCGTAAGCTCCTCGAGGGACGGAACGCGGCGATGCCGGCCGAGTACGGTTGGGAGTATGCGCTCTGGGTCGAGGGCTGGAATCAGAAGATTATGATCCCTGCAGATCCGACCGATCGAGAGAGTGCGCCGGTTGAGATGAGCGGGGCGCCGCTTCGCGTCCGCGTCGACTCCGACAATGGACGGGTAATCATTCGTGTCCCACGCGAGAGTCTCTCGCTCGATCTACCCTTGGAGAACTACGGCTACACCGTGGCGTTGCTCGGCCAGGATGGGTTCCCGAGTGCCGGTGTGCGCCGTGTGAGAGACGTCAATCCTACGAGTGCGCAGTGGAGGGCAGGGGGCGCTCCGGACGACATCAACCATACGAGGATTCTTGACATGGCCGTTCCCGCGGGCGTGTTTCCAACGCAAGAGGAGCTGCTCTCCGACTACGCGTCGGTGTCGGGCGGGTCGCGTGATGATCTTACCGCGGATGACCTACCGGTCGCGCATGTGATCGTGGTGGAGTAGGGTCTATGGGCAAGGTGACGATTCGCGATGTGGCCGACCGTGCCGGGGTTTCAACCTCCACGGTTTCCCGGACGCTGCATAACAATCCGCGCATCAGCAATGAGACCAAGGATCGCGTCCTCAGCGCTGCGCGTGAGCTCAACTACAAAC
>JANQQY010000439.1 GCA_028284845.1 Spirochaetales bacterium | reverse complement strand
ACGCCAAGTCCATTATGGGGATCATCACCCTCGACCCGAAGCGTGAGGACGGTGTCGTAGCCGGCGCCCAGGGTGATGATCCCCATAATGGACTTGGCGTTGATCTCCTCATTGTCCTTGCCAAGAAGGATTTTCGAATCGTACCGACTTGCGGTCTGGACGATCATTGCGGCAGGACGGGCATGTATTCCAGCACGATTCGTAACCGTGACAGTGCGCTCAATCATAATCCCCTCTATTCGTCCGATTCCTGACCGGACTCCTCTGTTTCCCGATGAAACATATCACGATTCTGGAAGTACGCGTTGCGTGCATGTTCGCTTTCCAGCCACTTCAGCACACTTTGATTGAACTCCCGGGCCGAAAAGTAGCCCATCTTCTTCAATCGCTCATTCATCGCGGCAGTCTCGATAATAATCGGTACGTTGCGACCCGGCTTCACCGGAATCTGAAGGTAGGGGACGCGTACTCCCAGGATGTCACGCGTCACCTCTTCGGCCCCAATCCGATCGTAGGTCTTGTTGGAATCCCAGAGCTCAAGTTCCACGATCATCTGAATCTGCTTGCTGTCCCGGATCGCTCCAACGCCAAAGAGATGCGTGATGTTGATGATGCCGAGTCCGCGGATCTCCATGTGGTGACCAAGCGCCTTGTTCGCACCGGCACCCTGGAGAATGTTGCCGGAGACGCATCGGATTTCGACGGCGTCGTCTGCAACGAGCCGATGACCGCGCTCGATCAGCTCGAGCGCCGCCTCGCTCTTCCCAACACCGCTATCACCAAGGATCAGGACGCCAATGCCAAAGACCTCAGCAAGTGTGCCGTGAATCGTTTCGTGAGGCGCAAACACGTTCGAGAGCGCGCGGATGAGTCGCGAGGAAAACTCAGACGTTGCGAGCTCAGTCTGAAGAATGGGACAACCCGATCCTTCTGCGATGCGCCTGAAGTCGTCTGTTGGCTCCTGACCGTGGGTGAAGATCGTGCAGGGCACGTCGCGTGTGAATAACTGTTCGATCGTCTCTGTCTTGCCTTCAGCGGCGAGCTTGATCAGGTACGAGGTCTCGCCGCGCCCAAAGATCTGGATACGGTCGAACCCGAACTTGTCGTAGAAGCCGCCCAGAGCTAAGCCGGGCCGATTGAGATCCGGAATCCGAATCTCGCGCGTGAGACCGGGACGCCCGCCAATGCAGCGGAGCTCAAGTGCGTTGTGCTCCTTGAGATCGAGACTCAGGAGATCAAGGACGGTGAAGGTGGCCATCTCTCAGCCGGACTTGTGATCCGTGATCTTCTCGTGCTCTTTCCGCACTTTGTGGTCGAGCTTGTCGATCAGGGAGTTGATCGCCTCATGAAGGTCGTACCCGTGGACCTTGATCACCGATTGGTGGCCCCACTTGAGGTGGAGCTTCACCTCGGTTTGAAACTCGGGGTTCTCCTTGGTGAGCGTGAAGTCAAGATCGACGATAAAGTCTGAGGCAAACTCGAGCTTCTCGAGCTTCGCCTCAATGAACTCGTGAGTCTCCTCTTTGACGTCGAAATGCACACCTTTGATGTCGAGGTTCATGATCTATCTCCTATACGACGACGAGATATCGAGTTCTTTGCGGTACTTGGCAACGGTCCGGCGCGCGATCTTGATCCCGCGCGTGGCCAGGAGGTCGGAGATACCCTGGTCGGAGAGGCCGCGTGCCTCCTCGTCCTCCTCAAGGATCTCCTTGATCACCTGCTTCACGCCTTCCTTGGAGAATCGGCTCCCGCCTGAACCTGCTCCGGAGATCGAATTGGTGAAGAAATACTTGAGTTCGAAGATTCCCCATTCGGTCTGCGCGTACTTGCCATTGGTGATCCGAGAGATTGTCGCCTCGTGGACGCCAACCTCTCCGGCGATGTCCTTTAATGTCAGCGGAACAAGGTACTTGGCCCCGCGGAGGAAAAAATCGCGCTGGAACTCGATGATCGCCGTGGCGGTCTTGAGAAGCGTCTCGTTGCGTTGCCGGATCGAGTGAATGAACCATCGCGCATCCTTCACTTTCGCCTTCACAAAACGCTTTACATCTTTCTCCGCCGCATCCCCGGCGATACCGCTAAAGGTGGGGCTGACCCCGAGCACCGGTATCTCCTCATCGTTCATGATGATCACGAATTGCCCCTCACGCATGACGACCATGAGATCGGGAATGACATAGGTCGGTTTGTCCGAGGAGAAGAGACGACCTGGGAAGGGCGTAAGCGTCCGGATGAACTCGCGAGCCTCGTCTATGTCTGAGACATCGGCCTTGAGCTTGCGCGCGATGTCTTCGTGTTTGCCACGGTCCAAGAGTTCCAGGTGATGCTCGAGAATCTGGTCCACGCATTCAGGACGGGAGTCATCTGCACGCGCCTGCGCGAGGAGTGACTCTCGGTAATCGGCGACGCATATGCCGATCGGCTCAAAGCCTTGGATCATCGTCACCATCTTCTTAATGGTTGGCCAGTCGGGATCTTCAAAGAGCGCATCGAGCGGTTCGCGATGGAAGCCGTTGTCGTCCAGATTGATAATCAGCGCTTCGCCAACCTCAAACTCGGCCGGCGTGATTGGCTGGACACGCAGCTGCCAGATGAGGTGATCGTGGAGCGACTCAGCTTTGGCTAGCGCGCCCTCCAGGAACCGATGTTTGTTTTCCGTAGCCTCTTCGTCGTAGCCGCTCTGGGTGTAGCCCGGGTCCGAGCTGTCTTCGAAGAAGTCGTACTCGGCCGCTTCTCCGCCGACCTCGGTCTCCTCGATCGAAACGGTGGTGTTGTCCTCTACGACCTCGAGTGCGGGGTTTGCCTGCAGCTCCTCTTCAATCCGGAATTTCAGCTCCTGAATCGGCAAGGCCATCAGCTGAATGCTCTGGAACAGCTGAGGATTCATCTTCAGCTGCTGCCCCTGCACGAGAGCAGGGCGTTGGTACTGCAATCAAACCTCCAAGATCAATTATTGGTTTGCATATTTGGTTTGTCAACGCGACGTGGCCGTGTCATGGGGTCCGGGCGGGCGGCGGCCTAGATAGTGAAGCTCTCCCCAAGGTAGACTTCCCGCGCCATCTGGTTCTCCATGATCTCTTCTCGGGAGCCTGAGACGACGATCTCGCCATCCTTGATGATGTATGAGCGGTGCGTGATCTCAAGCGTGTCCCGCACGTTGTGATCCGTTATCAGAACGCCAATCCCCTTGGCGCTGAGATCCGCTACGATCTGCTTGATCTCGTAGACCGCGATGGGGTCGATGCCGGCAAAGGGTTCGTCCAACAGGAGGAATCGTGGCTCGATCGCGAGCGCGCGCGCAATCTCGGTCCGGCGCCGTTCACCGCCGGAGAGTGTGTACGCCTTCTGGGCGCGTTTCTCCGTGATCCCCAGCTCATCGAGCAGCGATTCGAGTTTTGCCTTTCGGGATTTTCGGTCAAGATCTTTCCGAGTTTCAAGAATCGCCCAGATGTTCTGTTCCACGGTGAGTTTCCGGAAGACACTTGCTTCCTGTGGAAGATAGGCGATACCCGCTCGGGCACGCTGGAACATCGGCTTGCGGGTGATGTCTTTGTCGTTCAGGAGAATCCGACCGGAGTTGGGCCGAATGAACCCAACGATCATGTAGAAGCAGGTCGTCTTCCCTGCCCCGTTCGGCCCAAGAAAGCCGACCACCTCGCCGTCGTGCATCTGAAAAGTGACGCCCCGGACCACAGGCTTCCGTCCGTAGTTCTTCACGAGGTCGTCCACGGCGAGTCGGGCGCCGTCGCTCACGGAAGGCCTCCAGCGGCCGGATCGACCGGAGCATCGGCATCAGGCTCGACCTCCGGATCACCTGAAGGAGTATCACCGTCGGCCTCATCAAGCGCTTCCTCGTCATCGTCCTGGCGCACAATGGCAAAGACATCGCCAACGAACTCAATCTCATCGTTGGCAAGATCGATGGTGATCCTCGTTGCCCGGTACTCGTCGCCTTCCCAGAAGACCTCAGGGGTGCCGGATAGATCGAGCTTCTCGGTCTCCCGGCGGTACCGCGCAAACTGTCCCCGCGCGGTATAGTCCTCGCCCAGGATCCTGACGTTGACGGCAATCTCTGTGAGATCGAGTTCATCCCAGTTCTGGATCGTGCTTCCCTTCACGACGAGATTATTGGGCCGATCCTCCATGTAGGCGTTCCCGGAAGCGCGTAGGTAGTTATCCTGTCGATCAAGAAAGAACTCGTCGCTCGAGAGGAAGAGATCGTTGTCGCGATCGTACACCTCAACGCCGCCCTCCGAACGGACGTAGCGCTGGTCTTCACCGTAAATCTCAATCCGATCGGCGAAGATCTCGAAGCCGTCGCTCTGAACAACGGCATTACCACGCAAAAGGATCTGCTCGCGTCCTTCGGCAAAGACGCTCTCAGTGCGGCTCGCGGAGAAGGTGAGCGTCTCCTGCGCGCTCGCCACGCCGGCGATGAGAACGGTGAGAAGAAGAATGAAGTGGAATCTATTCGTCCGCACTCTCAATGATCGTACCGGAGACGCCGTCCTCGAACCGAATGATACTACGGCCCAACTCCGCGACAAAGCCGCGCCCACGAACGGAGGTCCCGTCACCGCGCTGAAGCCGCACCTGATCAGCGGGTTCGCTCGTCAGTCGACGATCCGCGTCGTTCCAGTAGAGAACGTCGGCGGTGAGAAAGGCGTCCTGCTCTGCAGAGTAGAAGTCGACGTTCCCC
>JANQQY010000437.1 GCA_028284845.1 Spirochaetales bacterium | reverse complement strand
CGGGAACGTCTCGTACTCCTGCTCCGGTGGCGGGAAGAGTCGGCTTGTCCCAACGCCCTGAACGCGTCGTACCATGACGACGTTGCGGTAGCTTCCCGAACTGAGCGATTCAAGAAATACCCTGAAGCGTGGAGCCGCGATGGTCTTTGCTCCCTCCAGCTCTGAGCTACTGGAGGGCGACCAGCCGTCGGAGTAGTCGTAAACGTTGCCGCCGGCGAGTCCTCGGACAACTCCCTCAGTGAGGTCGTGGTCGCTCGCCTGAGCGAGGGAAACGACGGTACGCTCGCCGGAATCCACGGCGAGGACGTCAATGGTCGTGCGTGTGCCCACGAGGAGACGATCGCTGTCGAGCCAGACAGCATGAATCGGATCGTCGGCATCCATCGTTCGCACGCGCGACCAGTTCGTTGCGTTCCGGACCACGACTCCAGATCGCGAGAGCAAGGCGATTCGAGAGTCATCCGGCGACATCTGAATCTCATGGACCGCCTCATCAGCCATCCGCTCGAACTCGAGCCCGTTTCGGCCCCGGAGATCAAGACGGAAGATCGACGAGGCCGACTCACCCTGCGCGATGCTTCCCGCAAGGATCGTCACCTGACCCAGCTCAGACCAGAGGATCTGCTGTATTCGAGTGTTCCGTGGAAGAAAAAGCGAGGGCAGACCAAGAATCTGTGATGCGTCGCTGAAGTCGTCTGGATTCAGGTAGAGCAGGAAGAGATTTCGGCCGCCTTTGTTCAGTAGCGCGGTCTCGCCGTCCGGCCCAATAGTGAAACCGTCAAAATTGGGGTCGAAGGGAAACGGAAGCTTCCCAATGATGGTCCCAATCTGGAGCAGCCCTGAATAGAGAGAGCGCGTGAAAAACTCGGGACCCAGGATCTCATAGACCAGCGACCCGGAGACGTAGTAGAGCGAACTCTGCTGCGACCAACGGACGCTCGCGAGCGTCCCAGCCCCAAGCTCTCTGAACGACTCCCCAAGAAGCCGCCCACGCTCGAACTGGCTGATCGAGTAGTAATAGATACTCCCGCCTCTACTGTAGACAAAGAACTGCGAGTCGGGCGCCCAGCGTGCCGGAAGGATCTGCGTTGAGAGCTCAACATCGCTTGCCACCACGGTGCGATCACTGCCGTCCGTACGTTGAAGCACAAGATCACCGTAGGCGGCGCTTGAAGGCTCAAGAATGACCAGGTAGTTCCCATCCGGAGAGGCCGTGACCGGCAGAATTCTTCCGTTCTGGACCGACGCTCCGTCGACAAAACTCTCAAAACCGGGAACCGGTGCAAAATTGCCGTTCCGCACAGATCCTCGAAACACGCCAAAACGATTCTGAATCTGAACCTCTTCAAGCGAGGGTAGGTAGGTGAGGATCTCAGGAAAGAAGGTCAGCTGGGTGAGCTCGGCCTCATTGAGGACATCACCTCCGGCGACACCGGCGTTCTGAATCCGATCGCCCACGGTGCTGAGATCGGCGGCGAAGAGCGTGCGATAGGAGCCGAAGCCGGGGGCCTCCGCCTCCGCGGCAAAGAGGAGCTGTGTCTGTTCCAGGTCCAGGTCCACAAAGGAGACCTGTGCGAATGACGCGGCGGAGAGGAGGATCAGGATTCCTATAAATGTCGTTCGTCTCAAAGAATGGCCCTCTTTATGTCTTTCGGCAGGGAGGGTGACGGTATAGAGAGATTATGCGTGGCCCAGCGACCCGCATAGATGGGTTCCTACCGATGGTGCGCGCTCGAGCCGCTCAACAGCTCGTCAAGATCGATCTCAAGGCTCTGGAGACGCTCCGCCAGCGATTCGAGTCGTTGGAGCGAGTACTCCTGAACGCGGTACTCCATGCGATCAAACGGTTCATCAAGGAGCTTTCGGAACTCGTACGACTGGGCTCGCTTCTCCCCGCAGTAGGGGCAGTAGCTGAAATCCGTGGCAATGAGTCGATGGCAAGACTGACAGGTGGTCAGGTCGCGCACAGCCCCATTGTACGTCCGGCAGCAGACGGGTGCAATCAGTATAGTAGGAGAATGACTGCGTCCCTCTACTACGACGATCCAAGCCTCGTCGCCTTCTCAGCAGCCGTCGTTTCGGCCGCGGAGGAGGATGACGGACAGGCGCGGGTCATTCTCGATCAGACCGCCTTCTATCCGGAAGGCGGGGGCCAGCCCGCAGACCGTGGAGTTCTCGCGGGAGCCACGGTCATCGACGTAAAGAAATCACCTGAGGGAATCGTGCATCTCCTGAAGAGGCCGAAGGATGTAACCGAGTGGCCTCCTCGCGAGGGAAGTGAGGTGCACGGCGAGGTGGACTGGGATCATCGCCGCGACTACATGCAGCAACACAGCGGACAGCACGTTCTTTCAGCGGCGCTTCTCGATGTGGGCGACTACAACACCGTCAGCGTCCACCAGGGAGAGGAGTACACCACCATAGAGGTCGACTCACCGGAGATCTCATCGGCCGATCTGAGAGAGGTTGAAAGGCGCGCGAACGATGCGATTGAGGCTGATCTCCCCATCACGGCGGAGACCGTTCACGAGTCAAACATCAATTCCGTGCGTTTGCGACGCCCCCCCAAGGTCTCCGGCGATATCCGAGTGGTCCGTGTGGGGTCGATGGACTGTGTCGCATGCGGCGGAGTGCACTGCGAGCGCACCGGCCAGATTCGGCTGATCCGCCTTGTCGGCGTGGAGACGATTCGCGGACACGTGCGCACGGCGTGGAAGATTGGAGATCGTGCGCTTCGCCACTTTGCTGAGGCGAGCGAGATCACCGGAGCGCTTGTCGCAGAGTTGAGCGCGAAACCGCAGGAGATCGTTCAACGAGTCCGGCAGCTTGGAGAGCGGGTAAAAGGCCTTGAGTACGAGGTGCGCGGCGCCAAGCAACGCGAATACGATCTGGTAACTCGCAGCCTTCTCGAGGATAGCGAGCCCGACCGCGGCCAGCGCGTGATCACCGCAGAGTTCACCGACGAGGCGTCAGACTACATTCGAGGCCTGGCGGAGATTCTCGTTGAGCAGACCGGCGTATGTGCCTGCCTGACCAACAGAGCGGACGATCGTCTCTATTGGTGTGTTGGCGTTGCAGCGGGGGCGCGATTCCGGTTCGAGGATGCAAAGGCAGATCTCCTGTCTTTGATTGCCGCAAAGGGCGGGGGCCGACCTCCCATCTGGCAGGGCGTTGGAGCAGCGGACGGTGATGTCCAAGGTTTTCTCGCGGAGTTCAAGCGGAGGGCCGAGCAAAGCTGATGTGGGAGCGGTTTCTCGTCCAGGAGAGTGAGCGGCCCAGCGTCCGCTGG
>JANQQY010000429.1 GCA_028284845.1 Spirochaetales bacterium | reverse complement strand
ATGTTCGGAGTTCGAGCGAGAACGGAGGGGAAGTGGCGAGGCAATGGCTTCTGAGTCGAACCGACGAGATGCCGGACGCGGCCGGGATCGCGCTGAGGTTGGAGAAGGTTCGCGTAACGTTCAATGGAAAGCGACGGCACATCGGGGAGAAGCCGCCCGAACTGGTTGCCCTTGACGATGTTAGCCTACGCGTGGATTCCGGCTCCATTCTGGGAGTGGTGGGAGAGAGCGGATCCGGAAAATCGACGCTCGCGAAGGTCGTCGCGGGACTCCAGGAGCCGGACCGCGGATCGATGTATCTCTTTGGGCAGGAGCTTCCGTCGGCACGCCGTCGATCGCGGAGGCATCCGTCCCGCCGCCAGGTCCAGATGGTGTTTCAGGACCCCTACTCTTCGTTGAACAACAGACGCACAGTGGGCGCGATCCTGCGTGATCCCTTTGAGATCTTCGGATTCGAACCCGATCAAAGTCGACGGGAGGAGATCATCGCCTCCGTGCTCACACTTGTCGGACTATCGCCGGAATCGGCAGCACGCTACCCCCACCAGTTCTCCGGCGGCGAACGCCAACGGATTGCGGTGGCCAGGGCGCTTCTCTGCCGGCCGCGATTCTTGATATGCGATGAGCCCACGAGTTCGCTCGATGTCTCCATCCAGGCTCAGGTGCTGAATCTGCTCCGTGATCTGCAGCAGGAGTTCGCACTGTCCATGATCTTTATCAGTCACGACCTCGCGGTGATTCGACAGATGGCTGACTCCATAGTCGTCCTGAAGGATGGCCGGATGGTGGAGACGGCGAGTAATGAGTCTTTCTTTGGCGGCCCGGCGGAACACTACTCACAGGAACTCCTGGAACTAACGCCAACGATCGAATAAGACCTGTCCAAATCGGACACAGATCTGACCCGTGGGTCCATTGCGTGGTCCACCCCCGCGCGTCAGAGTGATTGGCATGAGAAGCGAACCGTCACGACAGATCCATCTTGATTTCCATACGTCGGAGCACCTCCCGGATATTGGAGCTCAGTTTTCGAAGGCGCAGTTTCAAGAGGCGCTTCGCTTGGGTCACGTCGACCTCATCAACGTCTTTGCCAAATGCCATCACAGCTGGAGTTACTACCCAACAAAGGTTGGACGTCCACACCCGAATCTGAAGATCGATCTCCTTGGCGAGCAGATTGAGGCGTGCCACGAGATTGGTGTCCGGGCGCCCATCTACTACACGATGGGTTGGTCGGCCGCGGACGCGGAGGATCACCCAGATTGGTGTTGCCGCAACGAAGACGGCTCCTTGGTCGTTAGCTCTCCCTGGCCGGAGAACGTTGACCCGAACGAGCCAAAGCCAACTTTTCAGTGGAAAGAACTCTGTCCTTCAGGGGGGTATCACGAGCTCATGGAGGCGCAGATAGAAGAGATCTGCAAGACGTACGATTCGGACGGATTCTGGTTTGATATCTACCACGCCCACATTCCGTGCTACTGCGAGAACTGCCGGAGAGCGATGCGCGATCTGGGTTACGACGTGAGCGACCGCGACTCGGTGAGTCGATTCCGCGCCTACACCATCAAGACCCATGCCGAGAAGCTCACGAAGGTGATCACCAGTTATCACCCTGAGGCGAGCATCTATTTCAATGGTCTGACGGCAATCGAGCGACCGGAAAACTTCCGGCATCGGATGCACGAGATCAACACCAAGAACGACCTCGAGGATCTGCCCACGACCTGGGGCGGATACGACAAATTCCCCTTGCGGGCAAAGGTCTTCCACCGCGAAGGGAAGCCGGTCGTGGCGATGAGTGGCAAGTTCCACACGGCGTGGGGAGAATTCGGTGGCTTCAAGGATCCGGAAGCGATCCGGTTTGAAGCGGCCGGCATGATCGCGTACGGCGCAGGCTGCAACTTCGGCGATCATCTGCATCCCCTTGGCGAGATGGACATGACGACCTACAGGAACGTAGGGCACGCCTTTGAGTACGTGGAAAAAATCGAGTCGTTCGGGCTCGGCGGGCTTCCGGCCGCCACGCTCGGGTTCATGGCGAGCTATGAGCTCGAGTCTGACGAAGGACTCGCCAGAATGCTACTGGAGGAGCAGGTCGACTTCGACGTGGTTCATGCCGGGGACGATCTCTCACGGTTCGAAACGATCGTCGTCCCGTCACATGCCGGCATTCTTGACGAATCTGCATCCGATCTCATGAGCTTCGTTGAATCGGGAGGATCGCTCTTAATCCTTGGTGACGGTGCACTCTCAGAAGGTGCAGAGGCCGCTGCAATCGACATTGGCGCCCGATTCATAGGACCCGGTGCTCACGATGTCGATTACACGCAGGTGAGTGCGACCCTCTCAGATGAGCGCGCATCATCGGGCTACACGACACTCCATCGATCGTCCACGCTTCCTGGGACGCCCTTCCTCAATTACGAGGCGGCAAACAGATTCGAACTCGAGTCATGATCCGAACCGCTGGCGACCGTTCAGGAACCCTACTTCAGCCGAACCTACGGCGCCTACTGCGGCCACCAGAACACACCCAATCGGCCGGAGACGGCGGGCC
>JANQQY010000427.1 GCA_028284845.1 Spirochaetales bacterium | reverse complement strand
ATCAACGATTGCGAGTCTGCGGGCGGGAGAGCTCGACGCCGACCTCGTCTACAGCCGCCGGCTTCGAAAGCCGGTCGCCTCCTACACATCAAACCGCCCACCACACGTTCAGGCTGCCGCAATGCTCCCCCGGGACGAACAAGAGGGAATGATCCGCTACCTCATCACCTCGGACGGTCCGCAACCACCGTCGGTCCGTGAGTCACCCATCGATCACGACCACTACCTGACGAAGCAGCTTCGCCCCATCGCCGAACCGATCTGTGAAATCCTTGGTGTCGACGCCGGAGAGATCTTTGACCCCTCTCAGCAGTTGAGCCTCTTTGGGGGAGCCGGATGAGCTCGAACCTACCAAGCACCGCCATTGACTCACTGCTCGAGGAAACCCGAAGGCTGCAGGCACGAGTGAACGCCCTCTCGTTCGCCGCACCGGTAGACACCGTCTACAATCCGATCGACTACGCGTACGATCCGTGGGAGGCATACCTACGACGGTACGCGCGCCGCGGGATCTCAGCGCTCTTTGTTGGGATGAACCCCGGCCCGTGGGGAATGGCGCAGACCGGGATCCCGTTCGGCGAAATTGGGTTCGTGCATGACTGGATGGATATCTCCGGAGAGGTCGGGAGACCGGAGCCGGAACATGCAAAACGACCGATCCTTGGATTTGACTGCGAACGAAGCGAGGTCAGCGGCCGCAGGCTCTGGAGCTTGATGAGAGACCGATTCACCACTGCCGACGCGTTCTTCGCGAACCACTTTGTCGCGAATTACTGTCCGCTAGTCTTTATGGCCGATTCTGGGAGGAACGTGACCCCGGACAAGCTCCCCGCCTCCGAACGCGAACCCCTCTTTGACGCATGTGACGATTTTCTGGCCGCGCTATCATCCACGCTTCGGCCAAAAGTAGCCATCGGCATAGGAAAGTTCGCAGAGTCGCGGGTGCGTGCGGCCCTTCCTGGTCTCCCATGCGGAACGATCCTCCACCCGAGTCCGGCAAGCCCGGCGGCGAACAAGGACTGGGCCGGAACGGTCACTCATCAGCTCTACGAGCTTGGGGTCTGGAAACCGTGACGAGAATGGGGAAGTGATCCGAGAAGCCGTACCCAGATCGCGAATCAAATCGCATAGGAACGCCATCCGCCACCATCTGCGGGGCAACCACGACGTCGAGCGAGAGGTCGAGATCACTTGGAAGCGCGAGGAAGGCGTGGTCGAGCCGTTCCCAACGCCCCCTGAAAGCGTACGACCACGGACGCTGAGTCCGTTCCCATCCAGTCACCGCGTCCGCGGGCACACCGTGCTCCTGCAAACCACTCTGTGATCGTTCATGCGGCCAGACAAAGGAGATCTCCCGAATACTCGCGGCCTCCTCTGCATGCATGATGGCGGTCCGGTAGGCGCCGCGGTGTTGAGCGAATTCGTCAAGGTCTTCATTGAGATCGCCCACGAGCAGAGCATCGTCCTCGCCTCTTTGCATGATCAAGCGCGCGAGTCGCGCCTCCACCCGTCGGTATGGCTCAGTCTCGCGCTCGCCGCCACTCTGCGACTTCCAATGTGCACCCAAAAGACGAATCACACCGACGTTACTGGCAATCTGAACCTCAAGAAGCGCGCGAGCCCTCCAATCGATTCGCGGTGAACTCTCGCCGGGTACGAGCGAAAGCTCCAGCGCGTCATGCAGGTGGACCGCCGTCGGTGTGCGACGGGACAAGACCAGCACAGAGGTCGAGGAGAGTCCGCGCGGGTCACCGGCAACGTATCTGTGCCTTCGAAGAAAGTCAGTGGCGATTACCGCTCCCACCTTCGGCCCTTCGACCTCCTGAAGCACCACCACCTCGGGAGCGCTCGGCATCCCAAATCGTACGATCTCATCGAGCCGCTCGAGTCGACGGACGTACGCTGCCCGAGTCCAGCCACCGTCACGCGTGAACTCCGGATACTCCCCGCCGTCGTCGATATCGTCAAAGAGGTTCTGAACATTCCAACTGATCAGACTCAACTCGTCGGGAGCGGAGCATCCCAAAAGCGCAACGATCGAAAGTGCGATGAGTGACGACGTGAACAGTCGCCTTGGTCGCTGCGTTTCTCTACTCGCCATCATCCTGTCGCTCCTCAAGGAACGACAGGAGTTTTCGCTTCTCCGCTTCGACTCCGCTCGACTGAGTTCGAAACTCCCTACCGGTAATCGTCTCAAACGCGGTTTGGTATCGGCGGGAGACCTCGGCGAAGATCTCGTCTGGAATCTCTGGCGGCGCACCGTCTCCGGTGTAGCTCTGCTCCATCAACCACTGCCGCAGATACTCTTTATCGAGCTTCCGTTGCTTCTCGCCGGCGGCAAAGAGTGAATCGTACGTATCCGCATACCAAAACCGAGAGCTGTCCGGCGTGTGGATCTCGTCGATCAGATGAAGGGTATCGTCGGCGATCCCAAACTCGTATTTCGTATCCACGAGAATCAGACCTCGCTCAGCGACAACTCGCTGGCCGCGGGCAAAGAGCGCAAGAGCGGCGCCTTCGACCTGCGTCCAGAGCTCCTCGTCGACCACACCGGATGCCAGAATATCCTCGCGGCTACAGGGAACATCGTGCATGCCGTCAGCTTCTTTTGTAGACGGCGTGATGATTGGCTCCGGGAACCGTTCATTGAATCTCATACCCTCCGGCAGGGAGATCCCTGAGACCGGTCGCCGAGCTTGATAATCTCTCCAGGCACTTCCGGTGAGGTAGCCACGCACGACGACTTCAATCGGAATGACCTGACACTTGGTCGCCACGATGGAGCGCGGACTCAAGGTCGCGACGTGGTGATTCGGAAGGATGTCATTGGTGTGTTCGAGCCAGAAGACGCTGAGGCGGTTGAGAACCTCACCCTTGAACGGGACGACACCAAGGATCTGGTCGAAGGCTGAGATCCGGTCTGACGTTGAGATGATGAGCTCATCATCCAGGTCAAAGATGTCTCGTACCTTGCCACGGGAGTAGGTCGTCCCGGATGGGAGGTCGCTGTCGTCGTATCCAGCAAATGGCTCGGCTTTGCTCGGCTCTACCATGGGTTTAGCGGGGGCGGGACCCGCTTGGGTCCCGCAGTTTGGTAGTCAATCGCATGCCGCCGGCGCGCGATATCTTCGGTCGTCCTCTACCCGATCTCGGATCGGCTCTTCACGATCTTCTCGATCAGTCCATACTCCACCGCCTCATCCGCGGTCATCCAGAAATCGCGATCGGTGTCCTTCTCGACCTGGTCGAACGGCTTGCCAGTCTCATCACTGATGAGCTGATTGATGCGCTCGCGCATCCGCTCGATCTCTCGCGCGTGGATCTCGATGTCGGTCGCAACACCTCGCATGCCTGAGAGTGGCTGGTGAATGAGGTAGTGACTGTTCGGAAGTCCAATCCGATGCTGCTTGGGCGATCCCAGGAGAATCAGAGCGCCGGCACTGGCCACAAGACCCATTCCAATCGTGATCACGTCCGGAGTGACGAACCGCATCATGTCCACAATAGCGTAGCCCGCGTCCGCGTCTCCTCCGGGGGAGTCAATAAACACCTTGATGGGATCATCACCCATATCCTCGAGCATCAGAAGCTGCCGAACCACTCGCTCGGCAAGCGGCTTGTTGATCTCTCCTGAGAGAAGAATGGTTCGCGTACGGAGCATCCGCTCCATCATTGGATCCTGATCCTTGTCCTTCTCGTCTTCGTCGTCTTCGTCGTCTTCAAGGACAAAGGGTTGGCTGTACTTGTTCATCTTGCCCGGTAATATACTGACATGAGCGAGCACGTATCAAAGAAGTCCGCCTTTGTGGCGATCGTTGGACGCCCCAGCGCGGGCAAGTCCACGCTCATGAACACGCTTTGCGGAGAGAAGATCGCCATCGCCTCTCCCATCCCCCAGACAACGAGAAACCGCATCCGCGGCATCATCACGACCGATCGCGGGCAACTCGTCTTCGTCGATACGCCCGGTTTTCACGCGAGCCACCGGACCCTCAACCGACACATGCGCGGCCTCATAGACGAGGCGATTCGCGATTCTGAGGTCCTGCTCTACGTCGTCGATGCGTCTCGTGCCCCAGGGCGAGAGGAGCTCGAACTCCTCGACTCCGTCGCAGCACAGTCGGTGCCGAAGCTGGTGGCACTCAACAAGATCGACGTGACCCCTCGGGGCCGCCGTCGCGAAATCCTGGAAGTGCTGGCGGAGAAGATTCCTGAGACGGAGGTCATCGAGATCTCAGCGCTTCGAGAGGATGGGACCGACGAGCTACTCGCCGCGCTCTTCGAGCGCGCGCCCGAGGGCGAACTTCACTACGATCCGGAGTTCTACACCGATCAAGACCCCGAGTTTCGCATTGCAGAGGTCATCCGCGAGAAGGCACTCTCCGGCTTGCGCGAAGAGCTGCCGCACTCGATCTACGTTGATGTCGCGGACATGGAGATTGAACCCCTCGACCGCGACGCAAACGACCGAACGTCGGGACCGGACCGGTTGCCGGGCACAGACGCTGCGATCGTCGCCGATCCCAAAATGCTGTCGTCGACTGATGATACCTCGCGCACAAAAGGCCACCCGCCTCATCCTGGCGGCGCACCCGAAGGATTCTTCGACGAGACTCCCACCGACTCCGAGCGTGAACTCGCCAGTGGGCGGCCCGGCGACCGTCTCTGGATCCGCGCCTTTATCTACGTCGAGCGAAACAGTCAGCAGGGGATGATCGTTGGAAAAAAGGGGGCAGGGATCAAGCGGATCCGGCAGGCCGCCCAGAAGGAAATCTCGCGTCTCTTTCCCTATAGGATCCACCTTGATCTGCGGGTGAAGGTAGATGCGAACTGGAGCAAGAACGAGCGGGTCCTTGGCCGGCTGGTACGATGAGCACGCGGAGGGACGATGGGACGGATAGTGATAATCGGGAGCGCCAATATCGACTATGTGGTGACACTCGAACGATTGCCTGCTCCCGGCGAGACTGTGACCGGCGGGGTCTTTGACCAGATTCCGGGAGGAAAAGGAGCGAATCAAGCCGTGGCGGCCGCCAGGGCGGCGCACGAGAAGGAGATCGCGGTCTCGTTCATTGGGTGCGTTGGAGACGACCCCTTTACAAAGGCGATGGTCGACGGGTACAAGACCGCCGGCCTCGAAACGTCGCGCATTAGAGTCGATTCGAACGCCGCGACAGGGGCAGCGTTGATCACGGTGGACGCAAACGCGGAGAACACGATCGCCGCGGCGCCCGGTGCCAATCGTAGCCTCATCCCGGCATGGATCAATGAGGATACCGACCTAATCAAAAGCGCAGACCTCCTGCTTCTCCAGAACGAACTGCGGAGTGAGACCGTTGT